>JASHSZ010000329.1 GCA_030040815.1 Streptosporangiaceae bacterium | reverse complement strand
CGGCGTCGGGCAGGCTCCCGAGGAAATCGGACAGCTGCGGGTGATCCGCGCTGCCGTCCCACGGATCGAGGTCCAGTGAGCGCTCGACGCCGTCCGCCGGGCCGAGCACGCGGATCTTGAGGGTGCTCGACCCGGCGTTCACGACGATGACGGGCACCGGATCGGCCGTCGTCACCGGGCCGGCTGCGAGTGCTGCGCGGGCGGCGGCTGCCTGGGGGAGCCGGGCTGTGGCCACTGCCAGTTCTGCACCTCGGGCATGTCCTCGCCGTGTTCCCTGATCCAGGCCCGGTGCCTGGTCCGTGAGTCCACCATCTGCTGCCGCAGATCGGCGGCCCGGCCGGCCAGTCCCGGCACCCGGTCGATCACGTCCATGACCAGGTGGAAGCGGTCCATGTTGTTCATGACGACCATGTCGAACGGCGTCGTGGTCGTGCCCTCCTCGATGTACCCGCGAACGTGGATGTCGTGGTGGGCTTCCCGCCGGTAGGTGAGCCGGTGGATCAGCCAGGGGTAGCCGTGGTAGGCGAAGATGATCGGCCGGTTCGGCGGGAACAGCGCGTTGAACTCGGCATCGCTGAGCCCGTGCGGGTGCTCCGTCTCGGGCTGCAGTCGCATCAGGTCGACTACGTTGACGACCCGGACCTTCAGGTCAGGCAGCTCGCGACGGAGAATGTCGGTGGCCGCCAGCACCTCGAGCGTCGGCACGTCGCCGGCGCAGCCGAGCACCACGTCTGGCTCGGTTCCGGCGTCGCTGCTCGCCCACTCCCAGATGCCCGCGCCGCGAGTGCAGTGCAGGATGGCCTCCTGGACGTCCAGCCAGTCCGGAGTCGGCTGCTTGCCGGCCACGATGACGTTGACGTAATCGCGGCTGCGCAGGCAGTGGTCGGCGACCGACAGCAGGGTGTTCGCATCCGGCGGCAGGTAGACGCGGATGACCTCGGCCTTCTTGTTCATCACGTGGTCGATGAAGCCGGGATCCTGGTGGCTGAACCCGTTGTGGTCCTGCCGCCACACGTGCGAGGTGAGCAGGATGTTGAGTGAGGCGATGGGCTGCCGCCAGGGGAGCTGCCTGCTCACCTTCAGCCACTTGGCATGCTGGTTGAACATGGAGTCCACGATGTGGATGAACGCCTCGTAGCAGGAAAACAGGCCGTGTCGGCCGGTCAGCAGATAGCCCTCGAGCCAGCCCTGGCAGGTGTGCTCGGACAGGATCTCCATCACCCGACCGTCGGTGGCGAGGTTCACGTCGACCGGCAGCGTGGCCTCTTCCCACGTCTTCCCTGTCACCTCGAGCACGGCGCCCAGGCGATTCGACTCGGTCTCGTCCGGGCCGAACAACCGGAAGTTCCGCTGGACCGCGTTCAGCCGCATCACGTCGCGCAGCATCAAGCCAAGCACCCTGGTGGGCTCGGAGGTGTTCCCGCCCGGCGCGGGCACCGGCACCGCGTAGTCCCTGAAGTCCGGCAGGGTCAGGTCGTGAAGCAGCACACCCCCGTTGGCGTGCGGTGTCGCGCCCATCCTGAGGTCGCCGGGCGGCACGAAGCCGAGCAGGTCGGGGCGCGGGCTGCCGTCCGGCCCGAACAGTTCGGTCGGCCGGTAGGACCGCAGCCAGTTCTCGAGCTGCCGCAGGTGCTCGGGGTTGGTGCGCACCTCCGCCAGGGGCACCTGGTGCGCCCGCCAGGTTCCCTCGACCGGCAGGCCGTCCACCTCGACCGGCCCGGTCCAGCCCTTCGGGGTCCGCATGACGATCATCGGCCAGGCCGTATCCGGCTGACCTTCACCGCGCCTGGCATGATCCTGGATGCTCCGGATCCGGGTGATCGCGGCGTCGAGTGTTGCGGCCATCTCCTGATGGGGAACGGAGCCGTGGGCGCCTGTCACGTACGCCGGCTCATAGCCGTAGCCCCGCAGCAGTGCGTCCAGCTCGTCGACGGGCAGCCGGGCCAGCACCGCCGGGTTGGCGATCTTGTACCCGTTCAGGTGCAGGATCGGTAGCACCGCACCGTCGGTCGCCGGGTCGAGGAACCGGTGCGAGTGCCAACTGGTCGCCAGCGGCCCGGTCTCCGCCTCGCCATCGCCGACCACGCACGCCACGATGAGCTCAGGGTTGTCGAACGCCGCGCCGTGCGCGTGCGACAGCGAGTAGCCGAGCTCGCCGCCCTCGTGGATCGAGCCCGGCGTCTCCGGAGACACGTGGCTCGGCACGCCGCCCGGGAAGGAGAACTGGCGGAATAGCCGCTGCATCCCCGTCGCGTCCCTGGACACGCTCGGATATGTCTCGCTGTAGCTGCCTTCGAGCCAGCTGTTCGCCAGCGCCGCCGGGCCGCCGTGGCCGGGCCCGACCACCATCATCATCGGGGTTCCGTGCACACCGATGGCCCGGTTGAGGTGCGCCCAGATGAAGTTCAGGCCCGGCGTGGTGCCCCAGTGTCCGAGCAGGCGCGGCTTGATGTCCGCAGGTGCCAGCGGCCGGGTCAGCAACGGATTGTCCATCAGGTAGATCTGGCCGACGGACAGGTAGTTTGCCGCGCGCCAGTACCGGTCGAGTATCTCGGCCTGCTCGCTGGTCAGCGCGCCGCGCCCGATGAC
>JASHSZ010000043.1 GCA_030040815.1 Streptosporangiaceae bacterium | reverse complement strand
GTGACCTGGGCCACGCTGCCGCCTCGCGCCCTGATCAGCCGGAACTCAGCCTCGTAGCGGCCGGCGGCCAGGCCGGCGCACAGCAGCATGAGCAGCAGGCCGGACGCGAACAGGCCGCCAAGCACGAGCGAGTCGATGGTCCCGGTCGTGGTGAGCTCATCCTGGATTGTGGCCAGCTGGCCGGGCAGGAGGGAGGTCATCGTCGGACTCTGCTCGAGCGTGAAGCCCGCCACGGTCGCGGAGGTCTGCGCCTCGTTGCTGACGATCAGCGCAGAGATTGCCGACCCGGTGGGTCCGAGCAAGCCGGGCGTGAGGTGGCTGAGGTCGACCGGGTAGTACCAGACGGCCTGCACGTTGCCGCCTGGCCATAGTTGCTGTGCGGTGACGAGTTCGGCCTTGCTGATCAGCGCTCCGCTCGTCCAGTTCTGCGCGGTCTGCGAACCTACGAGCGTCGGCGCAGCCAGCACCTGGCCCGACTGCCAGAAGTAGGCGCTCGGGCTCGGCTGCACGATGCCGGTGACAAGCAGCCCAGTCAGCTGACCCGCCACCTCGCCAAGTGGCATGACCGACCCGACGTGCAGGCCGTACCGCGTGGCGGTCGCCGGGGTAACCGCCACCTGCAGCACGAGCGCGTGCATGTTCGCGGCCGACCCGCCTGGCAGTTCCCGGCCTGCGGCCTGCGGCCAGCGGCCGGCCACCAGGCGGCCGTCCGCGGCCAGGTCAGAGTCGTAGCTGAGCTGGATGTACGGCCAGCCCGTCAGGCGCGCCGACGGAACTGACTCCGCCAGCCTCAGGGCCGGCCCGCTGATCCAGGTCCTGCTGCCGCCAGGGACGATGCGGACCGGACTGGCGATGCCCGAGCTGACCGACTGGCCAATCGCGGTTGCCTCACCGGGGGTCATCACGTCCGTGCCGCCGACCTGGGGAACCCAGCTCGCGTCGACGAAGATGCCGCTCGTGGACGAGGGAGTCAGCTGGGCGGCGCGAGTGACGCTGTCGCTCTGCGCCATGGCGATCTCGCGCGGCCCGGCGGCGGCGACGAACGTGGTGAGGCCGGCCACGGCAGCGAGCGCGATCGCCAGCACGAGGCCGGCCGCGCCGATGACCGCGGCGCGGAGCTCGCGCCGCCTCATCGCTCCTCCTCCACCCGCAGCCTTGCCATCGTCGCCGTCCCGCGGAGCATCGAGACGGCCGCCGCGATGACCGGGACGGTCGCGATGGCCAGCGCAATGAGCGTCGCGGGCAGCAGCGGAATCAGGATCAGGACCGACGGGGTCGGGTGGGCGGCCTGCGCGGTCAGGGTGACCGCAGGGATGATCAGCCGGCTGAGCAGCAGGCCCAGCGCGAGGCCGCCGATCGCCGCCGGCACCGATAGGATGGCCTGCTCCAGGCAGCGCATCCTCGTGAGCTGGCCGGGAGTCGCCCCGAGGGCGTCGAGGACGGCGAGGTCGCGGCCCCGCTCGGCCGACGACGTCACGCTGACCAGGAATCCGGAGCCGGCCAGCAGCAGCGCCACGGCCGCGACCACGACGAGCGCATCCAGGGGCGCCACGCCGAGCGGCTGGCTGGCCAGCGCCCGCAGGGTCGCGGCGTCGGTGGTCACGGAGGTGCCGGCCGGCAGCGGCGCGATCACCGGGTGCCCGTTGCCGCGCAGCCACCACTCGGTGACCGCCAGCGGACCGTCGTCGCTGGCCTCCGCAACCACCTGCAGTGCGGCCTGATTGACCAGCAGCCCGCCGCCAGGCGTGGTGATCGTGGGGAACTGCGCCACCTCTCCGACCAGCCGCACCGGCAGCGGATTCTGCAGGCCGCCGACCTCGATCACCTCGCCCAGGTGGGCGCCGCTGGCCTGCAGGAAGGCCGTGGTAGCGATCGCGGGCAGGGCTGCGGGAGCGGGTGGCGTCACGGTCAGCGTGGCGTACGCAAGCGCGGCCGGGAAGTCCCACTCCCAATCACCGGCGCCGATCACGAACCGCGCCACCAGGCCCTGGCTGGTGCGCCCGAGCGACAGCAGCCTCGGCTGGCCGTAGGCGTTGCTGCCGAACGCGCCCTCCTGCTCGGCGGACAGCTGTGCGCTCAGAGAGCCCGCCGGCAGATCCGGCACTAGCTGACCCGACCCGCCGGAAGACACGCTTATCGAGTCGAGGGTCAGCGTCCCGATCTGGCCGGGATCGGTCAGCGGCATGAAGAAGCCGAGGCTGAAGCCGGTGATCCAGAGCGGGTAGTCCGCCCGCCTGGCGGCCGAGATCGGCACCTCGAGCCGCTGCCTGCTGCCGTCGGACGGCAGCGTGCCCGCTGACACGGTGTAGCCGATCCCGGCGGCGTCCCGTAGCTGGAGGTAGAGGGTGGCCCCGGTGACGGCCTGGCTCCCTGAGCCGGCGGCGAGGCTCGCCACGACCGACAGCGCCGCGGGACGGCCCGGCAGGCGAACGCCGACGACTGCAGGCTCGCCGCTGATCGGCGCAAACGGGTGCCGGGCGGGCCGGATCGCCAGGTCGCTGCGCAGCGGCACTATCTGCTTCGCCTGCGCGCCGTTGATGGCGAGCAGGGTCGCCTCGTCGTTGGAGGGCAGGTTGAACGGAAGCCGGATCACCGGAGTGGAAGCCTGCACGCCGTGGGCCGCGGCGATGTCGCCCGTCTGGCCGATCGGCAGCGACGCGGCCGGCGGCATGGTGATCCTGGTGTCCGCCCCGGTCGCGAAGTTCGCTTGATCCTGCATGGACCGCTGCCAGCTCGCGCTCTCGCCGAGGACTATGACCGCGGTGGCGACCGCGAGCAC
>JASHSZ010000328.1 GCA_030040815.1 Streptosporangiaceae bacterium | reverse complement strand
GCGGAGTTCGCCCTGCCGGAGCTGCCCGACGGACGTCGGATGGAGCGACAGGTCCCGCAGGCGCCGCCCAGTCTCGGGGTCCAGCCGGGACACGAGCCGCTGGGCCGCCGCTCGCGCCTCCTGCTCGCTGTCGCGAACGACCACGTGCACGCGGTACCCGAACCGCAGTTCCCGGCCGTACCGGGCGGCCCGCGACCGCATGTCCGCGATTACGGCCTCGACCGCGGGCATCGTGTCCGGCCACATCAGAAAGACATCGGCGGCCTGGGCGGCCACATCCCTGGCCGCCTCGGACAAGCCGCCGAAGTAGAACGGCGGACAGCCCCCGACAGGGCGGATGCGTGGTGGGTCCAGGGCCAGGCTGACAAACTCGCCGTTCACGTCGACCGGTTTACCGTCCAGCAGATCGCGCAGCACCCGCATGATCTCCAGCGTCCGCCGGTACCGCGGTGCCGACTCCAGCTCCTCGCCCGGCCGATCGGAGGAGATGATGTTGATGGTCAGCCTGCCGCGGAGCATTTCGTCGAGGGTCGCGAGCTGGCGAGCCAGCTGCGGTGGCCACATCTCTGCCATCCGCACGGCGACGAGCAGCTGCGTGCGGCGCAGCAGTGGGGCGATTCCGGCCGCGAACGCGAGCGAGTCGATCCCCGTCATGTAGTTCGACGGCAGCAGCACGTTGTCGAAGCCGGCCTCATCCGCCCGCAGCACGATCCCGCGAGTGTGTTCCCAGCTCGACATCAGGCCAGGGTCTGGCACGCCGAGGAACTCATGGTCCTCGTCGCACAGCGGACCGAACCAGGAAATCTCGCAGCCCACGCCAGCCTCCCGCTCCGTGCTTCAAGCGTCCCTGTACGCAGTCGACCATCTGGGCGGGAGCGCGGCAAGCTCGGTCTACGCGAGCCTGTGCATCCAGCCGTAGCGGTCGGCCGTGCGGCCGTACTGGATGCCCACGAGCTCGTCACGCAGCAGGCTCGTGACCGGGCCCGCCGTGCCGTCGCCGACCATCCAGTCGCCGGCGGCGCTGCGAACAACCCCGATCGGGGTGATCACCGCCGCCGTTCCGCACGCGAACACCTCGGTGATCTCGCCCGATGCGCAGTCCGATCGCCACTCGGCGACCGAGAGTTTGCCTTCGTAGGCCGGGATGCCGAGGTCGGGACCGAGCTTGAGGAGCGAGTCCCTGGTGATTCCCGGCAGCAGGGATCCGGTCAGGGCGGGCGTCATGATCCGCGCGTCCGAGCCGGAGCCGTAGACGAAGCAGACGTTCATGCCGCCCATCTCCTCGACCCACTGGCGCTGTGCCGCGTCCAGCCAGACGACCTGGTCACAGCCGTGCTCGATGGCCTGCTGCTGGCCGGCGAACGCGCCCGCGTAGTTACCACCGCACTTGGCCTCACCGGTGCCGCCGGGCGCGGCCCTGACGTAGTCCTCCGACACCCACACGGCGACGGGCTTGACCTCGCCGCCGAAATAGCCCGCTACCGGCGAGGCTATGACGGTGAACAGGTAGTCCGACGAGGGGTGGTTCACACCGAGCCCCACCTTCGTCGCAATGGCGAACGGGCGGAGGTAGAGACTGTGCCCCTCGGTTGTGGGGACCCAGTCCCGGTCCTGCTGCACGAGTATCTCGAGGGCGCGGACGAACACCGACTCCGGCAGTTCGGGCATGGCCATGCGGGCGGCGGATCGGTTGAATCGTGCCGCGTTCGCGTGCGGGCGAAACGCCGCGACCGAGCCATTGGCCTGGGCGTACGCCTTGAGTCCCTCGAAGATCTCCTGGCCGTAGTGGAACACCTGGGCCGCCGGGTCCAGCGTGATCGGGCCGTATGGCTCGACGCGCGCGTCGTGCCAGCCGTCGGCCTCGGACCAGCGGATGGTGGCCATGTGGTCGGTGAATACCCGGCCGAAACCCGGATCGGCCAGCAGCTGCGCCCGGGCGTCTGCCGGGACCGGAGTGCGGCTGGCGCGAATCTCGAACTGAAGCTTCTCGGTCGGGCTGGCGTTCATGGCGATCCTCTCGGTGGTCAGCGGCGGGTACCGCGGCCAGCAAGACCTGGCCGAAGTACCCGCTCACCGCATCAGTTATAGGCGTCGGTGGCGGTTGCACCGTCACCGCCGTTGTCGCGACGGTCCATCGCCTCCTGGACCGCTTCCTGTGCTCGCCGCCGGGCATTCTGTGACTCTGTCTCGGCGGCGGTGCCTGGCTGTGTTCTCGACATCGCGGTTACTCCTCGCGGGCGTCCTGTCTTGGCAGGCAGGCCAGCTGAGCCGGAACCGCGTCATCCGGTCGAGTCGTCCCCGGTTCGTCCGCTTCGATGCACCGGCCCCGCACTTACCGCCCCGGCGCGGAACCGCGTCTGGCGGGCTGCGGAATGCCGGGGTGCGGCTAGGTAAGCGTCCCGGGACTCCGGACTACGGCCAGCGCCTCACCCCCGCAGCGGGTCGCCGGCCTGCCCTGGATCAGGTCCCGCTACGGCTGCTAAGGATGAGTACGAAGCGCCGCATGATGATCAGATGGTATCCGAGGCTTTCGGCCAGTGTCAGGCCGAGAGGCAAATTTTGTTGGACGACCAAGCATTTTTTGCCTCGTGACCGGAACGCGGAACCTGGTGCGCGTGGCGGACGCCCGGTTACCCTTGACGCAGTGGCAGCGCATCCCCTGCCCGCTTCCGAGCCGCCCGCTGGCCCGCGCCGCAGCGGCCACGAGGACAAGGGTCGATGACTCGGGTGCCTGCTTCGTCATGCCACTCACCGTGGCGGGCAGACGCGGGCCGACCCGCCAGGAAGAGATGCAGCATGACTCGCGACAAGGCGCGAAAGGCTGCCGTCCGGCAGCGCATGGTCGAGACCGGGGAGCCTTACAGCGTCGCCCGACGCGCCGTAGCGGAACGCCCGGACCAGCTGGCACCGACACCGGCGGCAGCAGGCCGACCGACGGCACCGCCCCCACCAATGGCACCTCCTCGGCTGGCGCCTCAGCTGACTCCAGCCCAAGACGGGGGCGACTCGCCATTTGCGTACAGCGGAGCCGCGAAGAGCGTGACTCAGGCCCGGCAGTACACGGAGCACCTTCGGCTCGCAGCCGATCGGGCACAGCAGAACGCTGACCGCTGGCAGGAGGCGGCCGATCGGGCGGAACAGGCAGCCGAGTTCGCGGAAGAGGCAGCCGAACTGGCCCGCGAACAGGTCGAGCTAGCGCGCGAGGCAGCCAGGCACGTCGGCGGCTGGGCCGACGAGGCTGAGCTTGGCCGCCTGCGGCAGCAGGCGGCGGAGGCGGACGAGCGCGCCCAGGACGCCCGGCGCAGCGCCGACCATGCCCGGGACGCCGCCGACCGTGCCTGGGAGGACGCCGACGAAGCCGGGGAGCACGCCGACGAAGCGGAGGAGGCGGCCGGAGAACTCTGGGACCTGGCGCACGAGGCCCAGGACCTAACCGAGGAGGCCCAGGACCTGGCCGACACAGCTACCAGACGCGGCATATGGGCGCGCCATGAAGCACGCCGGGCGGAACCGCGCGGCGAGCAGGCAGAGCGGTTCCGTGACCAGCTAGGCCGACTCATGCGGAGCGCAGACTGGCTGAGGAAGGGCGCGGGGCACCTGGTCCGAATGGCCGAGGAGGAGTGGTCCAGGGCGACCGAGCGGGCCGAGGAGCCCAGGCACGACAAGAGCTCGTAGCCGGGCCGGCCCGGCTCGGCTGACCCCGCCGGGCCGGCCCAGGCGAGGCTGATATCGGTCGTGACCGGGTTATGGCAGGCTGACCGCATGCTGGACCGACTAGAAATGGCCGCCGCCAAGCGTCGGCTCGCGCGACGCGGCGCCGGTCCCGGCACGCGCCCGGAGCCCGATGCGGCAACGGGCACCGACCGGCTCCCGCACGTGGAGCACATCGTGATCTTGATGATGGAAAACCACTCCTACGACAACTACTTAGGCATGCTCGACGGCCGTGGCGACGGCCTGCCGCGCGACGCGCAGGGAATGCCGTCGTCGACGAACAAGGCGGAGGACGGCACCGTCATCCGGATGCGGCACTTCACGGGCACCCGGCAGAAGAGCGGCGTGCCGACCCAGAGTTGGAATGCGACACACATCCAGTGGGCGGATAGCCGGCTGGACGGCTTTGTCCAGAGCATCGAGCGGACACTGCCCGGCCTCGACGCCTCGATGCCCATGACGTATTGGGACGAGAAAGATCTTCCCTTCTACTACGGGCTGGCGAAAACCTTCCCGCTCGCAACCCGCTGGTTTTCTTCCTGCCTCGGTCCCACGTTTCCGAACCGACGGTTCCTGATCTCGGGCACCGCGCATGGGCTCATCGATGACCTGCCGTTCGGCATGGTCGATTACCCTGCCTCCGGCACGGTCTTTGACCTGCTGTCTGCCCACGGCATTAGCTGGGCTAACTACCACCAGGTCTCGCCGCTCCGAGTCAACTGGCGGCTGTTGTCGCGTGCGTCGGGCCTGAACTTCCTGCGAGTGCTAGGCGCGCTCACTGCGGCGATCATCCCGCAGCTCATCCCGGTGCTGGAGAGCAAGCTGCAAACGACCGCAGGGCTGTACCCGCTGGGTTTCCTGCGATCGATCAATCACCTGCGCCCGATAACTTCATTCTGGCAGGCGGCCAGGGCCGGCAAGCTGCCTGCGGTCAGCATCGTCGATCCCGACTTCGGCACGTGCTCCGAGGAGAACCCGCAGGACATCCACATCGGCGAGGGATTCGCGGCCAAGGTGATCAGCGCTGTCATGACCGGCAAGGGATGGCCGAAGACGCTGCTGATCTGGCTGTACGACGAGCACGGCGGCTACTTCGATCACGTGGATCCGCCGCCGGCCGTCGAGCCGGACGACGTGCCTGGCCATAGCCTGCTCGAGCGCAACCCATTCCTGCGGCTGCTCCTGTCCTTTACCAGCTACGCCAAGAAAATCCAGGCGGCAGACGACGGACCGACCACCTATGACCGACTCGGCTTCCGGGTCCCGGCGGTTATTGTCTCGCCCTACGCCAGGCCGGAATACGTGATGAGCACCGTCTACGACCACACGTCGATACTCAAGCTCATCGAGCGGAAATGGAACCTACCGCCCCTGACCAGGCGGGACGCTGCCGCAACGGATCCCCTTGACGCTGTGGACTTCGATAGTCCGCCGCATTTCCTGACACCGCCGCCGCTTCCCGCTCCGGCGCGGCAATGGCATGGACAATAGGGCATGTCGGTGCTGTCATACGTCTATCCCAGAGGCGGCTGCGGCACGCCCGGCGGGATCGAGGGGGTCCCCGATGGCCGATCAGATTGACCCGCAGGACACGCCCTTCGGCGAGCCAGCGGAGGCAGCAGTGTTCGCGGCGGAGGTGCAGCAGGCGGCCGACCTGCTTGCCGCCGAGGCCGATCTCCTGGGCGTCGGCGATCGACCCACGGAGACCGACGTTCTCGTCGTGGCCGAGGGTGACGTCCCAGGGTGGCCTGCCGCCCGGCCGGGCTCCGACCTGGGGCCCGTCCAGCTCGCGCTGTACGCCGGATGGACCATGGCCGTGCTGTACGGGACCATCCCGCTTGCGCCCGCGAACCGGCCGTCTCAGCTGCCGACCGTGAACGAGTTGGCACCCGAGGAGCGCAGGGAGCTGGAACTGGCTCGCCTCCGCCACCTGCTGACCGGCCTGCTGCCGGACTTCGCGGACTCGGCCACCATCGCCGGGGTCCCTCGCGGTGACGACGACCAGCAGCAGCGCATCCGGCGGTCGAAACTAGAGTCGCTGAATCTGGCCATCCTGACAGCGCTGACGGCCACCCGGCCCGAGCTGCAGCTCGCCTACGAGCTAGGCCGATCGCTGCGCGACACTGCCAACCCGCCAGGCGGCGACGCTGACCTCGGGACGCAGCTGGATCGTCAGCGCATTGCGAAACTCCAGGACTGGCTGGTGACTCTCTCGCCTGAGTTCCCGCCGCTGACCGCCGCAGTGGTAGCCGGGTCGATCGGCCGGTGGAGCGATCTTGCTTCGGTCACCGTGGAGACGAGCGGGACCACGCAGGAGGCGAGTCGGCTGCCGAGCCGTAGAGCGCAGCCGCCCAGCGCGGAGACCATGTACGCATACCTGCTCCAGCAGGGCGACATCTGGCTGATGGTGCTGATCGGAGAGCTGCAAACGTCGGGCCTGCTGACTCCCGAGGGCTACATCTCGGCGGGCGAAGCAGCGCTGCGCCGCTCGGCCGCGATTGTCCGCGGCATACTTCGGCACTACTGGTTCGGTCTGCTGTGCGTCGCCGTAGCGCTAGGCGGCACGCTGTTCCTGGCGGCGCGCTATCTCGAAGGGGCCGGCAAGGTCTGGACGTCGATCGCCTGCATCGTCGGAGCGCTGGGCGTCTCGGTGCAGACCGTCGCGTCGACATCAGCACGACTGGCCGCTGAGGCCGAGCGACCCGTGTTCGGCATGGCCGAGGAGGACGCCATGGCGTGGGCGATCACGACCATGCCCCCGCTCACCCTCCCCGCCCGCACCATTCGTCGTCTGCGCCGGGCCGGCGTCGCCCCGATGACCAGCCTCGGCCGCTTCTGAGCCCGTCCGGCAGATCGGTCCGGCGAGCGCCCGGGACAACGCGATCGGGAGGCGACCCGGCGCGGCCGGGCCAGGCGAGGCGGCCACTTTTCGTAGCGTGAGGAGCCGTCGCCCGGCCCGGTCGGCTGGTCCAGCAGCAGGTCCTAGCGAGTGAACGGCTCGAAGACGTGGCTGAAGTATCACTCGGGCTGGGCCACGCCCGAGCAGGTGCCGGCGCCGCCCGGCCGGGGACACTGACGCTGGCGCCATTCGCGGCGAAGCCGAGCGTGATCGCCGCGGCGGCAACCGCCCCAGTGCGGTCCAGATGGGTGTGAGTCGTCTGGTGCGCGGATCCCTTGCTAGTGCGGGCTGGGCAGGTGTCCGGTCAAATAAA
>JASHSZ010000327.1 GCA_030040815.1 Streptosporangiaceae bacterium | reverse complement strand
CTAGCTGGGAGTAACGCAGGTTCAGCGTGGTGTAGGCGTCATAGACGCCGCGGGCGATGTGCTCCGCGTCGTGTCCGTCGGTGAGGACCCGGCCGCCGCGTTTGCCCATGACGATCGCGGTGCCGGTGTCCTGGCACATCGGCAGCACTCCGCCAGCCGCGATGCACGCGTTCTTGAGCAGGTCACCGGCCACGAATCTGTCGTTCGGGCTCGCCTCCGGGTCGTCGAGGATGGCGCGAAGCTGCTTGAGGTGCGCGGGTCGCAGCAGGTGCGCGATGTCACCCATGGCCGCGGCGGTGAGCTGCGTCAGCACCTCTGGTTCCACCTGCAGGAAGGTCCGCCCGAATGCCTCGCGGACGCTGGTGCCGTCGCTGCTGAGCAGCCGGTACTCCGTCTGATCTGCGCCGGTCGGCAGCATGTCGGTGTAACTGAAGTCGGGCATTACGCGCACATCCTCGGGCTAGCGGCTGCTCTCATCGTATTTCGGCCGCTGCCGCCGTGGCGCGCCCGGCCAGCGGGCCCCGGCGCCGACCAGCGTGACCGGAATGCCGATCCACGACACGATCCCCACGGAGGTCAAGGGGTCGACCCGGAAGGCAACGTTCTGGCTGGCAGACTAGTCCGGTTCTGGCTGAGCACGCGCAGCAGCGCTGGCCGACGGACTCGCCTCGCCGGCCAGCGCTGCTCGCCCCGCCTAGTGAGCGGCCACCTGCGGCTGCCGGATCCGGACCGCCACCAGGACCACCAGGAACGCGATCGCGTCGAAGATGGCTGCTGTCGTGAACGAGACGGCCATGCCGTGCACGCGCGCGTGCTGGACCTGCGCTGCAGCGGTGGCGGCGATGAGCGGGTGGCTGGCCGCGGCACGACTGGCCGTGCCGTAGATGGTGACCAGGATGGCCAGGCCGAGCGCCCCGCCGACCTGCTGCATGACGTTGACCATGCTGGCTGCGGCGCCGGAGTGCTCCGCCGGGACGCCGGCCAGGGACGCCATGGTCAGCGGGACGAAAACCACGCCCATGCCCGCTCCGAGCAGCAGCATCGGCACCAGCACGCCAGGGACGTAGCTCGTGCCGGGGGTGAGCTGACCGAGCCAGGCCATGGCAGCGACGACCGGCAGCAATCCGACGATCATCAACGGCCTGGGGCCGAACCTGGCGACCAGCCGCGGCGCCAGCCTGGACGTGCCGAACAGCACCGCCGTCATCGGCAGGAACGAGAGCCCGGCCGCGAGCGGGCCGAATCCGAGCACCTCCTGGACAAACTGGGTGAGGAAGAAGAACGACCCGAACATGCCGGCCACCAGCAGCAGCCGCGCGACGTAGGACGCGCTGCGGCTACGGTGGCGGAGCAGCCACAGGGGCGTGATCGGCTCGGTTTTCCTCGTCTCGATCAGCACGAACGCCGCCAGCAGGAGCGCGGCCGCGGCGAACGCAGTGAGAGAGGTCAGACTGCTCCACCCGTCAGATGCCACCGCGATGAACCCGTACACCAGGGCTGACATGCCGGCCGTCGAGGTGATCGCGCCGGTGACGTCGAAGTGACCGCGTTCCCGCTGCGTGCTAGCCAGCAGGCGCGGCGCGATTGCCAGCACCGCGATGCCGACCGGCACGTTGATGAAGAAGACCCACCGCCACGACGCCCACTGCGTCATCATGCCGCCGAGCACCAGGCCAAGGGACGCGCCGCCCATGGTGACTGCGGTGAAGATGCTGAGCGCCCGGACGCGCTCGCGGCCTTCAGGGAAGGAAGCCACGATGGTCGCGAGCACGGCGGGCGAAGCGATTGCGCCGCCGACGCCCTGGACCGCGCGCGCCGCCAGCAGCCCGGCCGAGTCGGTAGCCAGGCCGCCGGCCAGCGATGCGATGGTGAAGATGGCAAGGCCGGCCATGAAGGTGCGCCGCCTGCCGAGGATGTCGCCGGCCCGACCGCCGAGCAGCAGCAGGCCGCCGAAGGTCAGCGCGTAGGCGTTCAGCACCCACGACAGGCTCGTCGGCGACAGGTGCAGGCCGGCCGCCATGGACGGCAGCGCCACATTAACGACGGTGAGGTCGAGCACGATCATGAGCTGGGCGCACAGCACCACGGCGAGCGTGACGTTCCGCCGCTCACGGCGTGATCGGCGACCCGCATTACCAGGCCGCGACGGGCTTTCTGGGGGCAGGGTCCGCGGGAGGGCGGCGGATTGGACGGATTGTGAAGGCGAGGACATGGTTCCTTCCTGGAACAGCGCCGAGTCGGACCCGGGGCAGCGCGGCAGAGCGGCGCAGCGGCCGGGCAGGCTAGGGTGAGTGGCTTGCCAGGCGACGGCTTGGCGAAGCCAGCGGAGCGAGCTAAGCTCTATTCGGAGGATCCCTCCGATAACTATACGGAGGATCCCTCCGATTCGCAACTTGGAGATGACGTGTGATGGGCGCAACCGAGCCGTCAGCCGCGGTGCCCGGGCCGCCGAAGCGGGCTGACGCGCGCCGCAACTATGACCGGCTGCTAGCCGCGGCGACTGCCGCGTTCGCCGAGCACGGCGCGGACGACGTGTCGCTCGAGGAGATCGCCCGCCGCGCCGGGGTAGGCATCGGAACGCTCTATCGGCACTTCCCGGCTCGGCAGGCGCTGCTCGAGGCGGTCTACCAGGACCAGGTCGACGGGCTGGACGCGCTGGCCGCCAAGCTGATGACGGCCGAGTCGCCCGGTGTCGCACTCGGTGAATGGCTGCGCGCGTTCCTTGCGTTCGGCAAGACCAAGCGCAGCCTGAGCTCCGCGCTCGTCTCGGCGCTCGGCAAGGATGCCGAGTTCCTCTCGGCGTGCAGCATGACCCTGCGCACCCGGACGGAGGAGTTGCTGCGCCGTGCGCAGCTCGCCGGGGAAGCGCGACCGGACGTGCAGGCGGGCGACATCCTGCGGCTGACCCACGGGCTGATCATGGTGAGCGCCTCGGCGCCGTCCGACCCCGGCCAGAACGACCGGCTGCTCTCACTCGTGATTGGCGGCCTGCTCGCCGATCGGGCGGCAGACGCCTGACCGATTCGGACCGCGACTGACTCGCGGTGTCGCGTCAGTGCGCGCTCGCCCGCGTTTTCCCGGCCGGGTGCCGATCTGGGTGCTGGTCCGGTCCGCGGGCTGCCCGCGCCGACTGCGCGCTGGTAAGCCACTGACGGGCTTGCTCCAGCCGGGCCGACGCGGTCGCCAGCTCGCGATCGAGGTCTGGGTCGGCGCCAGAGCCGACCCGCTCCCGGACCGCCGACAGCTCTGCGAGCCGGACCCGGAGCCTGCGGACGCGGTCCTGGGCCTGCAGGACCGAGTCCGCGCCTGCAGTCGGCTCGTCCCGGCCCTCCCCGGGCGCGGCGCTCTGACCGGACTCTGCTCGCTGCGCATCCCGGTCGTCACCGGCAGACAACACGATGCTGACCGCGGCCCAGCCGACAACCACGAGCACCGCTTCGCGCGACGCGTCCAGCGCATTCGACCAGTGCCGTCTCGCAATGTCGGTGGCCAGCGTGGCCGCGTACACGGCCGTGACGGTGACCGTCGCAGCAAGCAGCAAGACGATCACTAGCCACTTCCACCAGGGTCGCCGCGCTCCGTGCCGCGGCGCGCTGAGCGGCCGGGCGACAGCCTGGCCGAGCCTGCGCACCACCCCCTGGCGGTAGCTGGTCATCGAAGTGCCGAGCACGTGGCCCAGCAGCCCGCTAGCGCGGTGCCGCGGCGGCGTGCGCAGCGTCGGCGATCTGCTCGGCCGCGTCGGTCACCGCGTGGGTCATCGCGGCCAAGTAGCTATTGGCGACCCTCATCGCGTGCCGACGCCGCCAGGACAGGGACGGATTCCCATTGGTGTCCGCGACGGCGAGCAGCAGACCGCCCATCATCGCGGCATTTTTCAGAAAGTGGATACGCTGCGTAGCGCGCTCTTGCGGATCTTCGTACTCCCAGTACCGGTGTCCGGCGAGGGTGGTTGGCACCAGCGTCCCGGCCACCACCAGGGCGGCTAGTCGCGGCAGCACGCCGAGCCCGAGCAAGGCGCCCGCGGTGGCCTGGACGGCGCCGTTGATCCGCACCACGTGTTCGGTCTCGGCGGGCATGGCCGCGATGCGCTCCCGCAGCGGCCCCATGATCGACTCGGCGAGCGGGGATCCCCCCTCAGGGTTCTGAAAATTGGCAAGTCCCTGCAAGACGAAGATGGACGCCAGCATGGGTCGCGCGAGCTCTCTCAGTGCGCTCATGCGGTGGCACGTGCCCAGGTGGCCGACGTTTGTAACCCCGGCGCGGGTGTTCGAGGAGAACGGCAGCACGAGCAGCGCAGTAAAGGTACACATCGGACATGCCAGACCCGTAACCGTAGCTGGAAAGAGCACCTTATGTGATACAGTCAGCCGACTTTTGGCACATCTACTGCTGGACCTCACAAATGGGGCCGCAATGGTGATCCGCAGGCGAAGCAGAAGGCTCAGGTCATAGCGAAGCTGTCGGCGAGCGCTCCCGCCGGGGAGACCTTCGTCGCCAGTGTCCACGGCGAGACCGGCCCGAGCCCGTGGCTGAACGCGCTGTTCGACGAGGTGCCGATCCTGGGCATGATCATCGCGCTGAGTCGGCGTCAGTACCTCTTCATGCTCACTAACAC
>JASHSZ010000326.1 GCA_030040815.1 Streptosporangiaceae bacterium | reverse complement strand
GGCCTGAGCAGCCAGAACATGCGCCGATACGAGCATCCCAAGGACAAGCTGTCGCACTACTCCAAGCGGACGGTCGACCTGGAGTACCGGTTTGACTTCCCCGGCAGCGAGTGGGGCGAGCTGGAGGGCATCGCCAACCGGTTCGACTACGACCTAGGGGTGCACGGCAAGGCGTCCGGCCAGGACATGAGCTACCTGGACCCGGAGACGAACGACCGCTACGTGCCCTGGGTGGTCGAGCCTGCGGTTGGGGTCGACCGGTCGATGCTGGCGTTCCTGCTCGAGGCGTACGCGGAGGACGAAGCGCCGGACGCGCAGGGCAAGCTGGAGAAGCGGACCGTGCTGCGGCTGGACCACCGGCTCGCCCCGGTCAAGGTCGCGGTGCTGCCGCTGTCTCGCAACGCCGACCTGTCGCCCAAGGCTAGGGACGTCGCTACCGCGCTCCGGCAGCACTGGAACTGCGACTTCGACGACGCCAGCGCGATCGGCCGCCGCTACCGTCGCCAGGACGAGATCGGCACCCCGTACTGCGTGACGGTGGACTTCGACTCGCTGGCGGACCAGGCCGTCACGGTTCGCGAGCGCGACTCGATGAAGCAAGACCGGATCGGCATCGACGGCCTCGTTCCCTACCTGTCGGAGCGCCTCACCGGCTGCTGAGCGGAACCCGCTGCGGGCGGCCGCGCCGCAGCGAGGCCAGCAGGCCAGCGAGCTGGAAGGCGCTGGCCACCTAGTCGGGCTGCCCGGCGGTCGCGTCCGCCAGGGCCGCCAGCACCGCGGTCGTCGCCTCGGTTCCGGTGAGCTGTCCGGCAGCTTGAGGGGAGCGGCGGTAGATCTCCGCGGCGGCTTGGTGGAAGCCGTCCGGCAGGCCAGCATCGGCCATGGTGCGCGCGATTTCCTCCATCTCGCCGACCCAGCGCCAGCCCTTTGTGACGGCGGCCTGAGCGGACCGCTCCACCTGTGCCGCGAGCCGTGGCTGGGACAGCTCCCACTCCGCGAGCAGCGTGTCCTCGACGCCCTCGGCCCGGGCGAGCGCGCGGGCGTCGAGCAGCAGCGCCGAGCTGCCCTTGGTCCAGGCGGCGTAGGCCATCTTTACCGCCGACGCCGCCGTCGGGGCGCCGACCACGATCCGCGCCTCCAGCACGGTTCCGGCGAACAGCTCGTACACCAAAGCCACCGCGGCCGCGTCCGCCCCGGACAGGTACAGCCGGGACCTGCCGGGGGCGGTCGGCGGCGAGCCGATGATGCCGCCGTCGACGTACCGGCCGCCGCCGGCGGCGATCAGCTCGGCGACCTGCCGGGCGGTGCCCGGCGCGATGGCGTTGGCGTCGACGTACACGCCGGTGAAGCCGTGCACCCCCCACGCCACATCCACCGCCGCGTGCGGCGGGCAAACCGAGAGGATGACGCTGGCCTGTGCCGCGACGTCCCGCGCGGTGCCAGCGTCGGTGAGGCCGGCCGCCTTGGCGCGGTCAGCCGTCTCCGCGCTGCGCCCGTCGGAGGCCCACAGCACCTGCAGGCCGCGACCGGTCAGGCATTGCCCGACGGCCGCGCCCATCTCGCCGGGATTGAGCAATCCGATGACTTTGTGCCCTGTCATGGCAGTCATTGTCGCCGGCAAGCTGGCTGCACCGACCGTGGTACGCGCGCCACGCGCTGGTCGATAGGCTCAGAACCGAGGGCGGGCCATCACCACACGAGACCGGCCACGCCGCGGGGCGTCAGATTCGAGGGAGCGCTGAGCAGTGCCGAAGTTCGTCTACGACTTCACCGAGGGCAACAAGGACATGAAAGACCTGCTGGGTGGCAAGGGTGCCAACCTGGCGGAGATGACCAACCTAGGCCTGCCCGTTCCCCCCGGTTTCATCATTACCACCGACGCCTGCCGGTACTACCTCCAGCACGGCTCGGTGCCGGACAGCCTCGGCGCGGAGGTCGGTGAGCACCTGGCCCAGCTCGAGCACGCGATGGGCCGCAAGCTCGGCGATCACGCCGACCCGCTGCTGGTCAGCGTCCGGTCGGGGGCCAAGTTTTCCATGCCCGGCATGATGGAGACCGTCCTCAACATCGGCCTGTCCGACGAGTCGGTGCACGGCCTGGCTAAGCAGTCGGGAAATGAGCGGTTCGCCTGGGATGCTTACCGGCGGCTGATCCAGATGTTCGGCAAGACCGTGCTCGACATCGAGGGTCACGAGTTCGAGCACGCGCTGGATGCAGCCAAGCAGGCCAAGGGCACCAAGAACGACCTGGATCTGGACGCGAGCGACCTCAAGAGCCTGGTGGAGACGTTCAAGGGCATCGTCAAGGACGCGACCGGGCGCGACTTCCCGCAGGACCCGCGGGAGCAGATGGACCTGGCCACCATGGCCGTGTTCAACTCCTGGAACGCCGACCGGGCCATCCTCTACCGGCGGCAGGAGCGGATCCCTGCCGATCTCGGCACCGCCGTGAACATCGTGGCCATGGTGTTCGGCAACCTCGGCATGGACTCCGGGACCGGCGTCGCGTTCACCCGCGACCCAGGCAGTGGCCAGCAGGGTGTGTATGGCGACTACCTGCAGAACGCTCAGGGCGAGGACGTGGTGGCTGGCATCCGCAACACCGTCCCGCTGCAGGACCTCGAGCGGATCGACGCCAAGTCCTACGCCGAGCTGATGGAGATCATGGCCACGCTCGAGAATCACTACAAGGACCTGTGTGACATCGAGTTCACCATCGAGCGCGGCAAGCTGTGGATGCTGCAAACCCGGGTCGGCAAGCGCACCGCTGCCGCGGCGTTCCGGATCGCGACGCAGCTTGTCGACCAGGGCCTCATCGACATGGACGAGGCGCTGACGCGTGTCACTGGCAGTCAGCTCGCCCAGCTGATGTTTCCCAGGTTCGACGCGGGCTCGGGCGTTATCAAGATCACGACGGGGGTGAGCGCGTCGCCCGGCGCAGCCGTCGGCAAGGCGGTCTTCGACTCCGCGACCGCGGTCGTGTGGGCTGACCGCGGCGAGGACGTCATTCTGGTGCGGCGCGAGACCAACCCCGACGACCTGCACGGCATGATCGCCGCGCGGGGCATCCTGACTAGCCGCGGCGGGAAGACCAGCCACGCGGCCGTGGTCGCCCGCGGCATGGGCAAGACCTGCGTCTGCGGTGCTGACGAGCTCGAGGTCAACCTCAGCACGCGCACGTTCACCTCGGCGGGCGGCGTGACGGTCGCGCAGGGCGATGTCATCTCCATCGACGGCACCTCCGGCACCGTCTACCTGGGCGAGGTCCCGGTGGTGGCATCCGCGGTGGTCGAGTACTTCGAGGGCAGGCTCGACCCGTCCGGTGACGAGCTGCTCTCCGCAGTGCAGCGGCTCATGTCGCACGCCGACGCCCGGCGGCGCCTCGGCGTGGAAGCGAACGCTGACAACGGCCCCGACTGCGCCCGGGCCCGCCGGTTCGGCGCAGGCGGCGTCGGGCTGACCCGCACCGAGCACATGTTCCTGGGTGAGCGGCGGCAGCTGGTCGAACGGCTGATCCTGGCCGAGGACGACAAGACCCGGCAAGCCGCGCTCGACGCCCTCGAGCCGCTGCAGCGCGGTGACTTCGTGGAGATACTCGAGGCGATGGACGGCCTGCCGGTCACGATCAGGCTGATCGACCCGCCGCTGCACGAGTTCCTGCCCGACCTGACCGAGCTGTCAGTCAAGGTCGCGCTCGCCGGGGACGCGGCCCCAGCTGCGGACCGCAAGCTGCTGGACGCGGTGCGCCGCCTGCACGAGGACAATCCGATGCTGGGCCTGCGCGGCGTCCGGCTCGGCCTGGTCATCCCCGGTCTGGTCAACATGCAGGTGCGCGCGATCGCGCACGCCGCCGTCGACCGCGCCAAGACAGGCGGCGACCCCAGGCCCGAGATTATGATCCCGCTGACGGCGTCGGTGCAAGAGATGGAGATCGCCCGAGCGCAGGCCGAGCAGGTTCTCTCGGAGGTTGCCCAGGAGACCGGCATCAGCGTGCACACGTTGATTGGCACGATGATCGAAGTCCCGCGGGCCGCTCTGCTGGCTGGGGAAATCGCGCAGTCGGCCGAGTTCTTCTCCTTCGGCACTAACGATCTGACGCAGATGACCTGGGGATTCTCCAGGGACGACGTGGAAGGCGCGTTTTTCAGCCGGTACATCGACCTCGGCGTGTTCGGTGTCTCGCCGTTCGAGACGATTGACCGCGACGGGGTCGGGCGACTGGTCAAGATTGCGGTTGAGGAAGGGCGGGCCACCAGGCCGAACCTGCAGATCGGCGTCTGCGGTGAGCACGGCGGTGACCCGGATTCCGTGCATTTCTTCCATGCAGCTGGCTTGGACTACGTGTCCTGCTCGCCGTTCCGGGTGCCGGTCGCCCGGCTGGAGGCAGGCCGCGCGGCGGTGCTGGAGACCACCGGGGGCAGCGACAGCAGGTGACCCCACTGGTGACTGGCGGCTACGACGAGCACGCCACGGCACGGTGGGCCGAGGAGCCGCCCAAGCTCGCGCACGCGGACGGTCTGCCCGGCCGCGGCCCGTTCGTCCGTGACCGCGCTCGCGTGCTGCACAGCGCGGCGCTACGGCGGCTGGCCGCCAAGACGCAGGTCGTCGCCGTCGGCTCGGGTGACTTCCCGCGCACCCGGCTGACGCACTCGCTGGAGTGCGCGCAGATCGGCCGTGAGCTCGGCGCGGCGCTGGGTTGTGACCCGGACCTCGTCGACGCTGCCTGCCTCGCGCATGACCTCGGCCACCCGCCGTTCGGTCACAACGGCGAGGCCGCGCTCGCTCAGCTTGCTGCCGGGTGCGGGGGATTTGAAGGGAACGCGCAGAGCCTGCGGCTGATCACTCGGCTTGAGGCGAAGGTGCCCGGGGCCGGCCTGAACCTGACCAGGGCCGCCCTGGATGCGACGCTGAAGTACCCGTGGCTCGGGCCGGGTGAGGACACCAGCTCGGCTGGCAAGTACGGCGCGTACGGCGACGACGCTCCCGCATTCGCGTGGATCCGCGCGGGCGCGCCGCCCGAGCGTCCGTGCCTGGAGGCCCAGGTGATGGACTGGGCCGACGACGTAGCGTACTCCGTGCACGATCTGGAAGACGGCCTGCAGGCCGGGCTGGTGACCTTCGCGGCGCTGCGGGACAGCGCGGAACGCGCGAGCGTCTGCCAGCTGACTCTGGAGTCGTACTGCCCGCCTGGCCTCGCGACGCAGGCGGAACTGGACGAGGTCTTTGCGGGGCTGCTGGCGCTGGATTGCTGGCCTGCGGACTTCGACGGCAGCCTGCGCGCGCTGGCCGCGGTCAAGCACCTGACCAGCGAGCTGATCGGGCGGTTCTGCGGCACCGTGCAGCGGGCCACGAGGCCAGCCGGGCACCCGCCGCTCCGCCGGTATGCCGCCGACCTGACCGTGCCGAGGCAGCAGCGGCTGGAGTGCGCGTTGCTCAAGGGGGTGACCGCTCGCTACGTCATGAACCGCGCGGGCGTCGCCGCGGCGCAGGCCCGCGAGCGGGAGATCATCGCCGAGCTCGCCGACGCGATCGCGGCCGGAGCGCCCGGCACGCTTGACCCGCTCTTCCGGTCGCAGTTCGTGGCGGCTCCCGACGATCGCGCCCGGCTTCGCGTGGTGACCGACCAGGTCGCCTCGCTGACCGACACCTCGGCAATCGCCTGGCACAACCGACTGCGCGCAGCTGGCGCCTGACACCGGCCAAAGCGCCGCGGCGACCCTCGATAGCGGCCGTTCGGCCTCGCGGCAGCTACCGCGCAAGCACAGGCGCGCTGCCGTCGGCTGAGCTGCGGCCCAGCAGACCGTACACGCGAACTTGCGTGCCGTTCGGCGACGCGTTCCTGCATGTTAACCCCGGCGGCTGCAAAAGATGTCATAATTTACTATTATAGTTATTTTATACCAGCCAGCTTCCGTTTATGCTCGCCTGATTGGTCGCGGTAGCGCGGGCCACGTCCGGGGAATTTCTGCCGTGCTGACTGGGAGTGATTGTCCTTAGTGGTGTCCGAAGAGTTTTGCGGTACGCCGCGTGCTCTTACCGGCGGCAGCGCTAGCTTGTACCTCACTCCGCTTCGTATTCGGACGGTTGGTCACCGCCGCATATGTCCGGCACGCGGTGGCGACCAGGCTATGCGCGCTGCGGCATGCGCTGAGGAGGGCCGGTGAGGGAGGCAGACGCCGAGCGGTCACTCGCCGCAGGCATCGCCCGCGGCGCCGGTGTCATTGCGGTCATCACGATCGGCGCCCGCATCTTCGGGCTCGTCCGCACGCTAGTTTTCTCCCAGACCGTCGGCGCCACGTGCCTCGGCACCGCCTACGTGACCGCGAATCAGGTGCCCAACCTGGTCTACGAACTGGTGCTCGGTGGCGCGCTATCAACCGTCATGGTGCCACTGCTGGCCCGGTCCGCCGCGCGATCTGCCGTCGATCCAGCGGAGAAGGATCAGGTCAGTCGCATCACTTCTGCGTTGCTGACCTGGTGCTTGGTCATCCTCGTGCCGCTCACCATCATCATCATGGCCGTAGCCGGCCCAGTCGCGGCGCTGCTCAACCCCCATAATTCGAGTGCCGGCTGCGTACACGCCGATGTCGTTTCGACGACAGCCACAATGCTGCGCATATTCGCCCCGCAAGCGCTGCTATACGGCCTGTCGGTCGTGCTGCTCGGCGTCCTGCAGGCGTACCGGCGGTTCGCTGCCTACGCGCTAGCGCCGTTGGTGAGCAGCCTGGTGGTCATTGCCTCCCTGGTGGCGTTCGTGCCGCTGGGCAGGGGCGTCCCGCTCGGGAAGCTGTCCGCGCTGGCACTGCTCGTGCTGGCGGCGGGCGCAACGCTCGGGGTAGCAGCCATGGTCGTCGTCGCGCTCTGGCCCATATGGCGACTTCGCCTCCGGCTCCGGCCTGCACTGCGGCTGCCGCCGGGCATCGCGCGCCGCGCAGGCGGGCTCGCGCTCGTGGGCATCGTGGAGATCGTGGCGACCGAGATCTCCGCGTTCGTAGTGATCGCCCTGGCCAACGGCCGCGGTTCGACCGGTGCGCTGGTGTTGTTCAACTACGGGTCGCAGGTCTTCGCCACCCTGAACGCCGTGCTTGCCTTGTCGATCTCGATCAGTGCGTTTCCTATCCTGGCCGCGCGCGAAGGCTCGGTGTTCGACCGCACCTGCGCCGGATCGACGCGAGCGGTGGTGCTGGTGTCGTGTCTCGGCGTTGCGATGATGGGCGCCGTGATGGTGCCAGCTGCCCGGGTGCTCGCTTCGCAACACGACCAGATGCCACAGCTGACCTTGGCGTTTGCCTTGTTTGCGCCCGGCCTGATCGGCATCGGGGTGATCGCGAACCTGGCACGCGCGCTGCTCGCGGTCGGGCGGCTGAAGATCGCGGCGGTGGCGGTGGCCGGCGGCACGCTGGTGGGCGTGCTCGCGCAGCTAGCTTTGGTCCCGATTGTGCCCGCTCACCTCGTGGTGGCAGTTCTGGCCCTGGGCAACACCGTAGGTCTGACGGTCGTCGCCGTCCCGCTCGTCGCAGTAACTCGCCGAGTCCTCGGCACGGCGGCCGTTCAAGGCGTCGGCCGGACCACCGCCGTCGGTCTCGTCGCCGCGGTAGGCGGCGCCGCCGTCGGGGTGGGCGCCAGCCTCGCGCTGCCGGCGAGCGGGAAGCTGGTGGAGGCAGGTGCGGCCGTGCTGGCGGCGGTGTGCGCGCTCATCGTCTTCGGCGCCATCGCCTTCCGGCTTGATGAGGCTGATACCCGCCCGGTCCTCGCCCACGTGCTGCGAGCCGCACGGCTGCGCCCGGCCCTCGAGACCGGCCGTGACCTCGGCGGACTGTTGCGCTCATCGCGGCACCGGACCGGTGCGCAATTGTGGGGAGAAGGTAGGAGACAGATGCTAACGATGCACTCCGGAAACCAACGAGATGGTCGGCACGCTGACCCTAACCAGCTAGCGACGCGGTTCATGACGCGACGCGAACGGCAGCTCGCTTTCGGCCTAGGCATAGTCGCCGGGGGCGGCGGGGGATACGCCGTCTTCGCGTCGTCGAATCAGGCAGGAACGGTTGTACTCCTGCTCATCGCCCTGATCCTCCTGCTCGTGGCCATCGAAGGCACCCCGCTGATCCGGCTCGCAGCACGCGGGGGGGCAGCCGGGCGGGTGCGCCAAAACCAGACCGCGCAGCGCGTGCAGCCGAACGGCCCCCAGCTGGCTGCCGGAATGACGGGGGACATCGCACGGCCCGAGCCGAGGCGCGTCGCCTCGGCGGCCGGATCGGATGACGGGTCCGGCGGCTTGCCTGCCGACTAGTCGTCCCGGCACCCGGCGAACGGCTTAGAGCCAGGCAGAGCGTTAATCCGGCATAGGCCGCGATAGCTGATGATCGCGTGCGCGCGATGTTCGGCTTGACCGCAGCGGGTGACGAAAGTTTCCGCGTGCCGCAGACATCCCGGCTACTCAGCGTGAGAGGGTGTCACGCATGGGAACTTCCGTCACTGAATTCACAGCCTGGGGGCTTGCCGCCGAGTGGCCGTCAACGCGCTGGGTCGAGCCGATTCACGCCCGTCGCAACCAGCCGGTCCGGGGCGTGCGGCTCGGCCACGCCAACGACTCATCGATGGTTCTGACGTGCACATACGCGCGACACCGTGTCGATGAGGAGGCGAGAGCGTGGGGCTTCGATCCGGTCCGCGAGATCGCGTTCGAGACCACGTATACGCAGGCGAACCTGGCCCTGCACCAGATCAGCAAGCCAGCCGAGCGGCCGGACGGCCTGGTTCCCTCGCTCATCAAGCACGCCCGCCGCCGCGCGGACGGGTATCGCGACTGGCCGGTGACCCACTGGGGCGGGCGGGAGGCGAGAACCACCACCGGCCTGGCGAACTGGCAGTCCGGCTTCAGCCTGGCGTATCCCGGCGGGTACGTCGTCGTGCACGCCTGTGGCGTCGACATCGACCAGATCGAGCTCGAGGAGCTGGACGACCTGTCGGGTTATGAGCTGACCGACGATCCGGCAGAAGTAGGCGCGATGCACTGGGAGCTCTGGCACGCGCGGCCGGACTTCGGTGCCGACGAGCTCGCGGCGATGCTCGTGACGGCCTAGCCGCGGAGGATTCGCGGGTCGTCCCCCCGGTCAGGCACCGCGGGGTTCGCGGGGTCGTCCCCTCGGTCAGGCACCGCGGGGGGTTCGGGGGGTCGTCCCCCTGGGTCAGGCACAGTCGAGGATGGCGGCCACCGCCTTGGTGGTGTCGGTCAGGTCCGGCAGCACGACGTCGGCTCCCGCATCGGCGAGTTCTGCCGCCGAAAACCTGCCGCTGGCCACGCCGACAGCGCGCGCTCCGGTGGCCGTCGCGGCCGCGACGTCATGCGGAGTGTCGCCGATCAGCACCGTCGCGCGCCCGGCGAAATCGGCTCGGTAGCGTGCAGCCGCGCGCTGCCGGGCGACGGGAACGAGGTCGGCGCGGACCGAGCTCACATCACCGTACGCGCCGACGTCGAGGTCGAGGTGCTCGGTCAGGCCGAGCACACTGAGCTTCACCGTGGCCAGGGCCGAAAGGTTTCCCGTCAGCAGTGACTGCACGACCGGCCCGTGGCCAGCATGGTCGGCCACGGCAGCGAGAGCCTGCCGGACTCCCGGCAGCACGATGCCGTGATCGCGCACCAGGTCCGCTACGTCGGCCGCCCGGTTGGCCAGGGCTGCGTGGAAGCGAGGAAGTTCGGCCACAGCGTCCATGCCCGCGGCGGTGAGCACTTCGAGCGCGATCGACGTATCAGTCCGGCCTGCCATCGAGGTGAGCTGCGGTGGCAGCCCGAGTCCGTAGAGTTCGGCCAGCACCAGTTCGTAGAGGGCCACGCCGCCCGGACCTGCACGCACCAGGGTCTGGTCGACGTCCCACAGGACGAGTACGGGGCGAGGCACGCCGCGACCTTACCAAGGTCACCGCGTCAGCAGGCCCCAGCCAGGTGGGCGGAGCCAGCCGGCGCGGATCGGCACCCCGGTGGCGGGCCGACACTAGACTCGCGCCATTGGCAGGCGCTTCCGTCTGCGGAACCGTAGGGCGGGACGCTGGCGGCGACAGGAAGGGCGGGGATGGCGGGCCGGATTCGCG
The DNA here is from genome assembly GCA_030040815.1 of Streptosporangiaceae bacterium. Next base: position 4,010 of record JASHSZ010000326.1, on the reverse strand, counting down.
ACGAGGACATTGCCCTCGTTCGGGAGCGTTCTGCCATTGACGAGGTGGTCGGCGAGTATCTCCAGCTCCGGAGCGCCGGCGCCGACTCGCTCAAGGGCCTGTGCCCGTTCCATGAGGAGAAGACGCCATCGTTCAACGTGACCCCGTCGCGGGGGCTCTGGTACTGCTTTTCCGAGGGCGAGGGCGGCGATGTCATCAAGTTCGTGCAGAAAATCGACAATCTCGGCTTCACCGAGGCGGTCGAGCGGCTGGCCAAACGGGCGGGCGTCGAGCTGCGGTACGAGCAGGGCGGGCACATCCCGGGTCAGGAACAGTCCCGGCGGCGCAGGCTTATTGAAGCGCACCGGGCGGCGGCGGAGTTCTTCGCCGAGCAACTGGACACCCCCGCCGCCAGCAGCGCCCGGGAGTTCCTGTCTGCGCGCGGTTTCGAGCGCGCCGACGCTCAGCGCTTCGGCGTGGGCTACGCGCCCGCTGAGTGGGAAGCGCTCACGAACCATCTGCGCGGGCGCGGCTTTACCGAGGCCGAGCTGCTCGGCGGCGGGCTGGCCAGCCAGGGCCGACGCGGACCGATCGACCGGTTCCGCGGCCGTCTCATTTTCCCGATCGCCGACCTGACCGGCGACGTCATCGCGTTCGGCGCCCGCAAGCTGGCGGCCGACGATGACGGGCCGAAGTACCTGAACAGCCCGGAGACGGTGCTGTTCAAGAAGAGCTCGGTGTTGTACGGCGCAGACCTCGCCAAGCGCGACATCGCGCAGCGGCGGCAGGCCGTCGTCGTCGAGGGCTACACCGACGTGATGGCCTGCCACCTAGCTGGCGTCCCGACAGCGGTCGCGACGAGCGGCACGTCGTTTGGCGAGGGCCACATCACGATCCTGCGTCGGCTGCTGATGGACAGCGATAAGTTCCTCGGCGAGGTGATCTTCACCTTTGACGGTGACGCTGCGGGGCAGCGGGCGGCCGAGCGGGCCTACAGCTGGGAAGAACGGTTCGTCACGCAGACTTTTGTCGCCGTCCAGGGCGACGGGCTTGACCCGTGCGATTTGCGGCTGGCCCGCGGCGACGCGGCCGTCCGTGACCTCATCGCCCAGCGGGTGCAGCTCTTCGAGTTCGCCATCCGCGCTTCGCTCCGGGCGCACGACCTCGACACCGTTGAGGGTCGCCTCGCCGCGCTGGACGCGGCAGCCCCGATCGTCCGCAGGATCAAGGATTGGGGCTTGCGCCGCCGGTACGCGCTGAGCCTGGATCGCTGGACCGGAATGATGGACGAAGAGTTCGTGGTCAGGCGCGTGCTCGCTGAGGAAAGCCCGGCGGACCGCGCGGGACGTGGCCGCGGCGCGCCAACCCCACGGGCCGCCGGGCCAGGAGCGGCCGACGTCAGCAATGGCCCCACGCCTGGCCCGGCGGGCGCCAGTGGCCCCGTTCCCCTGCATGGCGGCCCGGGCGACGGATACGACCAGCACGATCCTGTCGTCAACGTCGAGCGTCAGGCGCTGAAGCTCGCGGTTCAGCGGCCGGCGCTGTGCGGACCGGCGTTCGATGCGCTGGCGCCGGCCGTCTTCACCGTCCCGGCGCACACGGCCGTGTCGCAGCTGATCGCCGCTAGCGGAGGCGTGACGAGCGCGCGATCGGCGCGGGAGTGGTCAGACCAGCTACGCGCTGCCGCGCCCGACGACAAGGTCAGGAGCTTCGTCACCAGGCTGGCGGTCGAGCCGCTCGAGGTGCCTGGCCGGACCGGGGAACCGGACGAACGGTTCGCCGAGTCGGTGCTCGCGCGGGTGGAGGAGCTGGCTGTCAGCCGTGACATCGCGACCGTCAAATCCCGGCTGCAGCGCCTCAGTCCGGTCGCCGCCCAGGGCGACTACAATCGCATGTTCGGCGACCTGGTGGCGCTCGAGCAGCGCCGCAAAGTCCTGTCCGAGCGGGCTTCGGGCGGGCTGTAGGCACACTAGGCTGCGTCAGCGCTACTGGCGTGCAGGTGACAATAATGTGACCGTAGTACGGGCGCTTCCTGTCGCAGACTGGTCTGCATGAGTAGCACGGCTGCACTCCCTGTCGATCTGGTAGCCGATCTCATCGCCCACGCGCGCGAGCGCGGCTGCGTTGCCACCACCGAGCTCACGGCTGTCTTTGAGCGCTGTGACTTGTCCGCGGATGCCGTCGACAGCGTCCTCAAGCTCCTCGCTGACGAGGGCATCGACGTCACCGACGCGACAGCGGAGGCTGACGGCCTGCCGCGGCAGGTTCAGGCCGAAGCGCGTCGCACGGTCACCAGCGACCTGGTGCGGATCTACCTGCGCGAGATCGGCAGGGTTCCGCTGCTGACCGCGCACGACGAGGTCGAGCTGGCCAAGGCGATCGAGGCCGGGCTGTTCGCCGAGGAAAAGCTGCAGGGCGGCCTGTTAGGCGGCTGCGCGGGCGCCGAGGTCGCCGACCTGATGCTGATCGCCGCCGACGGGATCGCGGCCAAGCAGCGGCTCATCGAAGCCAACCTGCGCCTCGTCGTCTCCATCGCCAAGCGATACATCGGCCGCGGTCTCGTCTTCCTCGACCTGATCCAGGAGGGCAACCTCGGCCTGATCCGCGCGGTGGAGAAGTTCGACTACACCAAGGGCTACAAGTTCTCTACGTACGCCACCTGGTGGATCCGGCAGGCCATCACAAGGGCGATCGCCGACCAGGCCAGGACCATCCGGATTCCGGTGCACATGGTCGAGACCATCAACAAGATGAGCCGGATCCAGCGGCAGCTGCACCAGGATCTCGGCCGGGAGGCAACGCCGGAGGAGATCGGCGCGGAGATGGGGCTGACCCCGGACCGGGTGACCGAGATCCTGCGGATCGCCCAGGAGCCGGTGTCCCTGCAGTCACCCATCGGCGAGGAAGACTCCGACCTCGGGGATTTCATCGAGGACGCCGACGCCGTGGTGCCTATGGAGGCCGCGGCGTTCATCATGCTGCAGGATCAGCTGGATCAGGTGCTCGACCACCTCAACGTGCGCGAGCAGCGGATTATTCAGCTCCGGTTCGGCTTGCTCGACGGGCACCCGCGCACGCTCGAGGAAGTGGGCCGCGAGTTCGGCGTGACCAGGGAGCGGATCCGCCAGATCGAGTCCAAGACACTCGCCAAGCTGCGCCATCCCAGCAGAGCCCAGCTGCTGCGCGAGTATCTGGCATAGGGGCACAGCGCCGTCGGCTGTCCGGTGGCAGGCTTCAGTCGCGTGCGGCCCAGCGAGCCTCGACCGCACTGCGACTTTGCGTCGATCTCGCGCTCATACCGGACATATCACTCGCCAGACCGCACGAAATCGAGAGCTGGCTTACTGGGTCGGCTTCGAGCCGCCGGGCTTGGCCGGACCGCTGGTCGTGGCGAATGAGCTGGCCTCGGTGCTGCTGGCGCTGGTCTTGTCGCCGTTGTCGGTGCGCCGCATCCCTGGGATGTGGTCGGTAACAGAGTGCGCAGCGCTCTGAGCCATCTGCGGCATCCGGTCGGCCAGCTGCCCGCCTACTTTCTGGGCCAGCCCGGTTGCCTGGGTCTGGACAGTCCCGCGGGCCTGCTGGACGGCTGGGTGCTCGAAGGCCGTTTTGGCATATTTAACGATCTGGTCGTAGGTCTCCTTGCCGGAGCGCGCCCCGGCGACAAAGCCGACCGCGAACCCGACCACGAAGCTCGCTCGATACAAACGCATCTGGATCTCTCCCCTGAACAGGTTTCGCTGCCATAACTGCCCCGCTCAGCGCCCGTCCATGCACGCCAGCTGGTCGCGGCTGCAACCGGCGCGCCGGGCTGCCGCCCGGCGCTCGCTGGTGCGCGAGGTACGGCAGGGGTGCGCTACTCTTGTGGCCGCGTGCTGATCCCGAGCCAGGACCGGGTCGAGGCACTCGATCCCGCGTAGCTCAATTGGCAGAGCGGCCGGCTGTTAACCGGTAGGTTGTAGGTTCGAGTCCTACCGCGGGAGCCATCTGACCAGCAGGAATGCGGTCACCCGGCGAGAATGCACTAAGCGTGC
>JASHSZ010000325.1 GCA_030040815.1 Streptosporangiaceae bacterium | reverse complement strand
CGGGATTCACCTGGCGGCAACCAATCTGCCTGTTCGTCTGCGCTCTGGTGGCATACGGTCGGAAGGTGAGCGTCGCGGCTGCAGGACCCGGGCCGCGTCAGCCGGATTCCGCGGCCACCGAGTTGGCCCGCAAATCTTCCTCCGGCGACGCGACGGGCCAGGACCTGGCAGAGCAGCGGCTGTCCCGGGCCATCAGGGAGCTCACCCGGCCGGCTGGCGCGGTCCGTCCGGCTCCTGACGATCCGATCCGGCCAGGTAGCGCGCTCTCGGTCGGCCGCTGCCTGGACCTGCTCGGCGCGCAGCTGGCCAGCCGGCACCTGGACCTCGCGGCGCGCTGGCTACGGGCCCGCAGGGCGGGTTACTACACCATCGGCTCGTCCGGACACGAGGGGAACGCTGCGGTCGCGGCGGCGCTGCGGCTCACCGACCCGGCCCTGCTGCACTACCGGTCCGGGGCTTTCTACCTGGTCCGTGCCGCGCAGGCACACCCGCCGCGGGACGGCGTGAGTGACGTGCTGCTCGGCCTGATGGCAGCCGCAGCCGAGCCCATCGCCGGCGGACGGCACAAGGTGTTCGGCCACCCCGAGCTGCACGTGATCCCGCAGACGTCGACGATCGCGTCGCACCTGCCGCGGGCGGTGGGCCTGGCATTCGCCGTCGGGCGGGCGGCCAAACTGGGCCTCGCGACGCCGTGGCCAGAAGACTGCGTGGTGGTCTGCAGCTTCGGCGACGCGTCGGTCAACCACTCGACCGCTGCCGGAGCGCTGAGCATGGCGTCGTATTGCGCCTACCAGCGGCTGCCGCTGCCGATTCTGCTGGTATGCGAGGACAACGGTCTCGGCATTAGCGTCCGGACCGCGCCGGGCTGGATCCAGGCGCTGAACTCCGCGCGACCCGAGATCAGGTACTTCAGCGCCGACGGCGCCGACCTGGCCGACAGCTACGACACCGCCGTCGCCGCGGCGGACTGGGCGCGGAAGCACCGCCGGCCCGCGTTCCTGCACTTGCGCACCGTCCGGCTCGGCGGTCACGCGGGCAGCGACGTGGAGTCCGCGTACCGCTCGGCCGCCGAGATCGCCGCCGACACGACGCGCGACCCGCTGCTCGGCACCGCCCGGCTGCTGGTCGAGGCCGGCGCGCTCTCGCCGGCCGAGATCATCGACCGGTACGAGGCGGTACGGACGCGCATCCTCGCCGTGGCCGACGCCCTCGCCGGAACGGCGCAGCTGAGCACCGCCGAGCAGGTGATGGCGCCGATCGCGCCCCGCCGGCCGACGATCGTGGCGGCGGACATCGCCGCGCGATCACGACACCCGGCGCGCCGGCCCGATGAGGAGGCGTCGGCGGAGGCTGCCGACACCGAGCCGCTGACGCTGGCACAGGCGATCAACCGCACGCTCGGCGACGAGCTAGCCCAGCGGACCGACATGATTGTCTTTGGCGAGGACGTCGGCCGCAAGGGCGGCGTCTACGGCGTGACCCGAGGATTGCAGCGCGCGTTCGGCGCAGGCCGCGTGTTCGACTCGCCGCTGGACGAGCAGGCCATCCTGGGCGTCGCGCTCGGGGCGGGCCTGGCCGGGCTGCTGCCGGTGCCGGAGATCCAATACCTCGCCTACCTGCACAACGCCGCTGATCAGATTCGCGGCGAGGCCGCGACACTGTCGTTCTTCTCCCGCGCCCAGTACCGCAACCCGATGGTGGTCAGGGTCGCGGCCCTGGCCTATCAGCAGGGCTTCGGCGGGCACTTCCACAACGACAACGGGCTGGCGGCGCTGCGTGATATCCCCGGCCTGGTCGTGGCGTGCCCGGCGCGGCCAGACGACGCCGCGGCCATGCTGCGCTCCTGCCTGGCCGCCGCCGAGGTCGACGGCAGCGTGAGCGTGTTCCTGGAACCCATCGCCCTGTACCACGAGCGCGACCTCTACGAGCCCGGCGACGGCGGCTGGCTCGCCAGCTACGAGCCGACCGAGCGATGGGGGCAAACCCACGTCCCGCTGGGCCGAGGCCGGCTGTACGGCACTGGCACCGACCTGACCATCATTTCCTTCGGGAACGGGGTTCGCATGAGCCTGCGCGCCGCTCGCACGCTCGCCGCCGACGGCATCACCAGCCGGATCCTCGACCTGCGCTGGCTTGCGCCGCTGCCCTACGAGGACGTGCTGCGCGCGGCGGCGGCCACCGGAACGGTGCTGGTGGCAGATGAGACGCGGCGCACCGGCGGCGTGTCCGAGACGGTGATCACCACGCTGGTGGACGCCGGCTTCACCGGCCGGATCGCCCGGGTCGCCAGCCAGGACAGCTTCGTGCCGCTCGGTGACGCCGCCGGCACGGTGCTGCTGTCCGAGGCCGGGATCGAGGACGCGGCCCGCGACCTGTTCCGTTGAGCCCGCTGGGCGACAGGTGCAGCCATCCCGGCGTCGTCGCGGCTGTCGACGTGCACTACCCAGTGTCGGGTGGGGCTCGGGCCGCTGCCGTGCTGGCCGCGGACATCTCCTTCTCGCGGGTGGTGGCCGAGCACGTGAACTCGGTGCGGGAGGTGCTCCCCTACCGGCCTGGCGAGTTCTACCTGCGCGAGCTGCCGCCGCTGCGCATGCTGCTCGCCGACATGGATCTGCCGCGCCTGATCGTGGTTGACGGGTACGCCGACCTCGACCCGGACGGCAGGCCAGGCCTCGGTGCCTACCTGCACGCGGAGTTCGGCATGCCGGTGGTCGGGGTTGCCAAGTCGCCGTTCCACACCGCGACGCACGCGCTACCCGTGCTGCGCGGCGCCTCGGCGCGCCCGCTGCTCGTGACCGCGGCCGGCCTGCCGCGGGCGGACGCCGCCGACCTCGTCCGGCACATGGCTGGCCGGTTCCGGGTGCCGGATGCCCTCCGCCGCGCCGACGAGCTCGCCCGTGAGCCAGCCCGGTGAGCGTGCTGATCCGGCGGTGCGGCAGTCGGCGCGGCCGCTATATGGTCGCACCATGGCGCCAGTGAGCGAACCGGGCGAAGACGGTGTTCTCGTGCTCGGCGACGGACGACGGCTCGGGTACGCCCAGTACGGCCGGCCAGACGGCGAGCCCATCTTCTACTTCCACGGCCATCCCGGCTCCCGCCTGGAGGGACGGTTCGCCCACTCGGCTGCGGCAGCGGCCGGCTTCCTGGTGATCGCGCTGGACCGCCCTGGCGTCGGCTTGTCGGATGTCCAGCCCGGTCGCGCCCTGACGGACTGGCCGGCCGATGTCGCCGAGACCGCCGACAAGCTCGGGATCTCCCGGTTCTCGGTCGCGGGCGCGTCCGGGGGCGGGCCGTACGCGCTGGCCTGCGCCTGGCGGCTGCCGAGCCGCGTCAGCCGGGCGGCGGTGATCAGCGGTGCGGGCCCGTTTCAGGTACGCGGCATCACTCACGGGATGCGCTGGCAGAACCGCGTTGGCTTCCAGCTCGGCTCACGCTGGCCGGCCCTGGCCGCGGCGGCGATGCGGTCCATGCGCCGCGGCGTCATCGACCAGCCGGAGCGCACGATCGACGCGCTCGCCCGCGCGATGTCTCCGGCGGACGCCGTGGTCGTCCGCCGTCCCGAAGTCCGCGACCTCCTCATCGCAGACCTGGTCGAGGCGTTCCGCCAAGGCAGCGATGGCGCGACCCATGACATGGTCCTGCTCGGCCGGCCCTGGGGCTTCTCGCTGCGCGAGATCGAACCGGAGGTCTATCTGTGGCAGGGCGAGGCCGACACCCTCGTCCCGCCGGCCATGGGCAGGTACCTGGCGGAGCAGATACCGCATTGCCACGCCAGGATGCTGCCGGGCGAGGGACACCTGCTGATCATCGACCGGATGCCCGATCTCATCGAGGCCTTCCGGCAGATGGCACCGCCGCCGCAGTGACCGCCTCGACGCTGTGTCCCGCCAGCCCGGCGGTCGCCGACGTGACCGCGCTACGCTGTGCCCAAGGCATGGCGGAGGTTCTTGACACTGGGAGATGTCATGGCAGATTCCGCGCTCTTCATCGGGTTTGGCTTGCCGGTACGAGGCCGCGAGCGGAAGGCGCAAAGCGTCTTCGGCGAGTTCATCGAGTACTGCTCGCGACTGCAACAGGGCGGCGAGATCGAGAGCTTCGAACCGGTCCTGCTCGAACCGCACGGCGGCGAGCTCGGCGGCTTCTTCTTGCTGCGCGGTGACCGGGACAAGCTGGCTCACCTGCGCACCAACGAGGAGTTCGAGCGCCAGGTCGTGCGCGGAGGGCTCATCGCCGACAACCTCGGCGTAGTCGGCGCGGCCATCGGCGAGCGGCTCATGGGGCAAATGGCGACGTTCGCCCAGCAGGTAGACGAGCTGGCGTAACGCCCGATCGCTCCAAGCCCGGCGTGACCCGCCGCAGGGCGCACAACGCGGCCGTGGACCTGCCCGACGTGCGCAGGCTGGCGGCCCTGGATCTGCACGGAGTCACCGGGCGGCACTGGCGTCGGCGCCTCATCGGCGCCGAGTTCCTGTTTGGCGCCGTCGGCTGCCTGATCCTGGGCAGCTGGCTGGCCGCCACCGTCAGCACGGTCGGCCTGCGCGTCCTAGGCGCGTGGATCGCCGGGCTGGGCGTCAACTACCTCGCGCTGACATGGCAAGCGGCCGCGCTGTGGCGCCGCGGTGCGCTGGCAGCCGAACTGGCCCGCAGTGACGTTCGCGACGACCTGCGACGTTACAGCTACCTGCAGTTCTGGATCGTGGTGCCGATCCTGTTCGCCGTGCTGGCGCTCACGCAGCACCGCCAGTGAGTTTGCTGCCGCGGCGTGCTGGCCCACCGGTTGAGCCAGGCCCGGACGGCCAGATGTTCCGCTTCGCGCGACGGTGATCGGGCCAACTCAGATCTGGATCGTCAGGCCGTCATAGGCGGCCGGCACCTCCGCCTCGGTGAGCCGGCCGAGCATGTCGGCCGACATATGAGTAAGGACGACCCGGCTGGCCTGAATTTCATCGAGGTGCACCCGCAGGGTGGCGTAGTCCAGGTGATAACGGATCGGCCGGGCGAACGTGTATGCCTCCACGGCGAACAGGTCCGCTCCGCG
>JASHSZ010000324.1 GCA_030040815.1 Streptosporangiaceae bacterium | reverse complement strand
GCCGGGCGGCGCGTCGCCCGCGGTGGGTGCGAAGATCGGATACTGATAAGGGAACTGGCAGCTGGCGGGCCGGTCGCCGCCTTCACCCAAATGAAACTGCAGCTCAGCCAGCAATGCCTCGGGTGCGTCGGACCGCAGCCACATTGACAGCGTCCACTCATAACGCAGGCACACGCTCTGCAGTACCTTCTTGCCGCTGGGTCCTGCGGGCTTGTGGCGCTCGGTCGGGGCCCTGGTTTCGCTCGCCTCCATCGGACCAGTGTGACCGCTCCGACCCTTCGGATCCCGACTCGAAGCGGCGAAGACATCCGCCCTACGTTCAGGCCAAAGACCGGCGTGCGAAGCCGGCTGTTGAGCTACGCTCCGGCACCGCGAACAAGGAGCGGCTCGCGGCGTGAGCACGGGCACGACTCAGCGACCGCAGCGGTCCACCCGCTCCCAGGGCCAGTCGGTGGCGAGCCAATGTGCGACGGCGTCGGCAAGCGGTACGTCGAGGCCCGATCTGTCGGCTCGCACCCAGGACTGCACTGTGACGTCCCACTCCTCGGAGGCCGCGGGATACAGGTAGACGCAACCGATGACGTCGTTGTCGCCTGGATCGAGGACGGTGAAGGTGAAACCGGCGCCCCGCGTGAAGTCGTCGGCGTGGCGGCGAAGGTCAGCGAGGTTCTCCTCGAGCGTCATGCCGCTGCGCGGTGGCCAGTTGCCGTCGGGATAGCCGGGAGTGGAGCGTATGTGCTCGATGCTCGACATCCAGGCGGCATGATCGGCCTGATTGTGCTGCGGCCCCAGCGGTTCGAGGCGGAACTGGTCGGTAGTGAGTGAGGTCGCGGCTCGAAGCCGACTGGCACGAACTCATCCGCGGTCATGACCGGCACCGTACCGGGCTGAACAAACTTCCTGCACCCAAGTTTTCTCGGCGGAATGCGGAACTGACGCCCGCTATTCGGCAAGATCGCCACTCCGGACATCGCGCGCCGTCCGGGGCTAAGAGAGTGCGTTCATGCGTGCGCCGGACCAGCCGACATGGCAACCATCCATCAGCTCATCGATGACCGCAGGACGCCGAGCCGACTGGTCTGCATGGTGCTGGGTGGGTCGGCTGACCGGCGTCCGATTTCTGCGGGACGGGGCCGCGGCGGGCGAGAACCGGGGCGTTGATGGTCACCTCCGAGTTTCGTGGTAGGCGGCAGCGACCCCACGGCGGCTTCGGGTCGCCACGCGTGACTCGTGCGATACTGACGCTCGGATAGGAAGGACCGGTCCCGATGCCGTACGTGGACAGCGGGGGCCTGCGCCTGTTTTACTCCGCTTCCGGCAGCGGGCCGCCGGTGCTGTGGCACACCGGCGGTTGCGGGGACTCGACCATGTGGGAGACAGCCGGGTACGTGGCGGCGTTGCCTGGGTACCGGCACATCCTGCTCGACCACCGGGGCCATGGCCGTAGCGGCGTCCCGCCCGCGATGGCGGGCCACCACATGTCGTGGTACGTCGATGATGTCATCGCCGTGCTGGATCACGCCGGTATCGGGCGCACGGTGCTGATCGGGTACTCGCTGGGGGCGCGAGTCGGCTATGCCGCGGGGGCGACGTACCCGGACCGTCTGGCTGGCCTGGTCGGGCTGGACTCGGTCCCTGACCCGAAGGCCGACCCCGCTGAGTGGCGAAAGGGCGCAGATAAGGTCATGGCCGAAGGCACCCGGGCGGTCATCCAGGAAATGGCCGACGCCGAGTCCGAACCGCCGCCGTCTTGGCTGCTGGAGCATCTGTGTGCCACCGACCAGACCGCGTTCGCCGGCTCCTATGAAGCATTCGCCACCGCCCCGCCGTTCTGGCCGCTCGCCGACCGCCTGACGATGCCTGTGCTGTTGTTGCTAGCGGTCGGCGAGGACGACCAGGACTGGTGGGCCCGAGGGCAGTCTGCCGCCCGCACGCTGCCTAATGCCCGTGCGGTCGCGCTGCCAGGCCTGGGCCACCTTCAGGCGTTCTGGCGAACCGACCTCTCGCTTCCCCCGATCAGCCAGTTCCTGTCCCAGGTCAGCACCAGCCACCCGCCTTGGCAGTAAGCAGCACAGGACCGCGGGTGGCCAAGCGCCTGCCTGGATGGCCGAGACCCTACTCAGCTGTCGGTCGATTTCGCAACCGGACCGTTCGTTCGGCGCACTAGCCGCTACGCAAGTGGCTGCTGACGACGGAGCCACTGACAACTTCCCGTCACAGCGAGACTGGCGGTGGCTTGACCGCCGTGATGTCGACCGAGCGAACGAGGCCGGTTTCGTAGCCGTAGATGACGGCGTGGACTCGGTCTCGCAGGCCAAGCTTGCTAAGGATCCTGGCCACGTGCGTCTTGACGGTGTTCTCGGAGATATGCAAGCTGGCACTGATCTCCGCGTTTGACAGGCCTCTGATGATCAGGACGAGCACTTCGCGCTCGCGCTCGGTCAGTTGGCTCACCGCGGTTGCTGCCAGTTGAGGCGCTCTAGGGTACCGGGCGAAGAGGCTTATCAGTCGGTGCGTCACCGAGGGAGCGAGGAGCGCCTCACCAGAGGCGACAATCCGAAGCCCAGATAGCAGATCCTCCGGGCGGGCGTCCTTGAGGAGGAATCCGCTTGCGCCGGCCGCGAGGGCATCGAAGACGTATTCGTCCCGATCATAGGTCGTCAAGATCAATACCCTGCAGGGATACTCAGCATGGGTGATCTGGTCCGTTGCGGTGATGCCGTCAATGCCGGGCATCCGCACGTCCATCAGTACAACGTCGGGCTTGAGTTTGACTGCGATAGCCACTGCGGCGGCGCCGTCTGCTGCTTCGGCCACAATCTCGATATCCGACTGCGTCTGCAGCAGGGCACGCAGCCCAGCGCGGATCAGCGGCTGGTCATCGCAGATGACAACCCGGACCGTCATGATCTGATCTCAACCTGGATGGCCGGCTCGCCGGCAGTGGCACGCTCCTGACCGGCCGCCAGAGTCTGGTCGGCCTGCGGGACAGTCAGGACGGCGCGCACTTGATATCCGCCGTCCGGACGAACGCCCGCGTGGAAGTATCCGCCCATGCGGCGCACGCGTTCCTGCAGCCCGATCAATCCATAGCCGCCTGGCTGGGCCGGACTGACTTGATCACTGGGTCGAGGTGCCGCCGTGCCGGGACCGCGCCCACGGGGAGGTCCAGGGTCGGTCACGCTCACCTCAAGGTGTTCACCGACCCGAGTGAACATGACCGCAGCCGTATCGGCTGCCGAGTGCCGCAGCACGTTGGTTAGGGCTTCCTGGATTATCCGGTACAGGGATAGGTCAAGGTAACCGGGCACGAGCCCAGGCGACCCGGCGATGGATACCGTGAGCCCTGCCAGGGCCATCTGCCTGGTCAGGTCCGGAAGCTGCTCAGTAGTGGGCTGCGGCGCAGGGCCGTCGACGCTGTGCCGGATGATGCCGAGCGCGTGTCGCATCTCGGTCATCGCTTGTCTACTTGCAGTCTCGATGCCGCTGAGAAGTTCGACATCTGGTGCGGCGCCCGATTCCGCGATCGTCCGCGCGGCGCCAGTTTGCAGCGCGATCACACTGATGTGGTGCGCGATGATGTCGTGCAGTTCGGCCGCGATCCTGGTGCGTTCCGCCACGACGGCGGCTCGTTCCCGCTCGACGCGCTCAGCCTCCAACGCCGTGGCACGCTCCGCCAGCGCCGTCACGGTGTCCTTGCTGGCATGTGCTCTCTCGCCTAGCGCCCAGGCCACGACGAGCGCGCCAGCAGCCAGCAGCAGGACTTCGGCGCTCACGCTCGCCCGCCCGGCTTGCAGGTCCGGCCGGACGATGTCGAGGGATAGCGCCGTGATGACTATGGCTATTGATATGGCGAGCGATGCGCGTGCGTGTCGATGACTGCCGTTGGCAGCTGCGGCATAGACCGCGATCTCTAGCGGAATAAGCAGGACCAGCAGCGACAGCCCCGAGGGTGTTCGATCCGTTCCCAGGCTCGCGGCGGCCATGGCTTGTGCGGTCACCTGGGCATGCCACAGCGCAACCAGCAACCCCCCGGCCAAGGTGACGATGGCCCAAGTCCGCAGGGGATAACTGCGCCGCCACACGAGGCACAATGTCACCGAACTGCCAGCAAGGGCCCACCCGTAACTGCCATGGCGCAGCGTCTCCCAGTAGCCACGCCCGCCCGGATCCAGACCTTGCGACCAGGCCAGCGCGGCGAAAACGCCGATAGCCAACAGCACGATGGGCCACTGACGGGGCCCGATGTGGGGGCTCACCTGCGCTGCGCTTCGGCGTTCGCCCATCCTGCGAGGATAAGTCGTCTCGCATGCCGCTGCGCTAGCGCGCTGGTTTGCCTGTCACCCGTCCGGGTGACAGGCATCACCCAGGATGACCAGCGGAAAGATCATACGGGCGCCGGATGTGCCCGCCGTGGTTAGGCTTCTAAGCTCCCAGCCGTGTCCCATAGCCGGTTCGGACAGCTGGGTATCCATTGCGTGATGCCCCCGGCGATGAAAGCCCGCCAGTGCTGCGGACACTGCGGGTCGAGCGGGGTGCTGTTCGGTTGCACGCTAGCGATCCAGGCTGGCCGGGTCGCCGGGCTTTCCGGTCAGAAGGATGCTGGCAAGGCTAGCCTGTTCGCGATCGTCCTGGCATCGGGCGAGTACCGGGGTGTCGGGAAGCCTGGTTGTCAGTGCCGGGCGGCGTTGTGAGTGGTGGTCCGGCGGCGCGGGGGTCGTCGCCGGTAAGACGGCCGGCGGCGGGCGCGGCGGTGGCGGCCGGGGCGGGCGAGCGGGTGATGCTGTCGCGCCGCGGGCTGCAGCTGCCGAGGGAGCTGCCGTTCGAGCGGTGGCTGGGTATCGGCCGGCAGCTGTCGGCTGTCAGCACGTCGGCGGCTTGGTGCCTCGGGGACTGGCTGGCTTTCGGGGAGCGGGCGTATGCGGGCCGGTACCGGGCGGCGGTCGAGCAGACGAGCCTGGATTATCAGACGCTGCGCAACTATGCCTGGGTGGCGAGACGGTTCGAGTTGTCCCGTCGGCGAGACACGCTGTCGTTTGGGCATCACGCCGAGGTAGCCGCGCTGGCCGAGCCGGAGCAGGACTTCTGGCTCCGCAAGGCCGAGGAGCACCAGTGGCCGGTCAAGCGGCTGCGCCAGCAGGTCAGCGCCAGCCTGGCTGAACGCCTGGCCGGCCAGCCGGCCCGGGCCGGGCAGCACCAGGGCGGCGGCGAGCGCGGCCGGGTTGTTCTGCGGCTGCAGCTGCGCATCTCGGCGGCCCTGCTGGAGACCTGCCAGGCCGCCGCTGACAAGGCGAGCCTCAGCATGGAGGCATGGACGGTGCTGGCCATCGAGCACGCCGCACGGCACGAGCCGCCCGGCAGGGCCCGCGGGAGCCACCCGGCCAGTGAGCCGCCGGTGCATGTCCCGCCGCACCGTGATGCGGGCCAGGCTGTCACAGCGCTCGCGGATCTATCTGGTTTGCCGCGCGGTGCGCGCGGTCGCCACACTGGCCCGGTGCGCAGCTTCGACGAACTCATCACCGAGGGCTCCCGGGTCCCCGTAGACGGCTGGGACTTCTCCTGGTTTGAAGGCCGTGCGAGCGAGGAACGCCCGCCTTGGCGGTACTCCAAGCTGCTCGGCGAGCGGA
>JASHSZ010000323.1 GCA_030040815.1 Streptosporangiaceae bacterium | reverse complement strand
GCTCTACTGGCGAACCGCCCTGGCGGCGAACCGCCCTGGCGGCGAACCGCCCTAGCGGCGAACCGCCCTGGCGGCGAACCGCCCTAGCGGCGAACCGCGCAATGGCGATCCGGCGACGGCGGGCTCGCACCCGATGGCCGCCGCGGACCCGCCGAGATTACCTAGGCGCTCTCGGACAGCTGCTCCGCGCGGCGGGCAATCGCCGACTTGCGGTTAGCGGCCTGGTTCTTGTGGATGACGCCCTTGCTCACGGCCTTGTCCAACTTGACGGTCGCGGCCCGCATCGCGGCCTCGGCGGCCTCGGTGTTGCCGGCGTCTGCAGCCTCGCGGAACTTGCGCACTGACGTCCTCAGCTCGGACTTGACCGCTTTGTTGCGCATCCGAGCCTTTTCGTTCTGCTTGTTGCGCTTGATCTGGGATTTGATGTTTGCCACGCGACATGCCTCGCTAGGTCTGGGTCTTGGTGGTCTGACGGGGCCGGCGCGAGCGCAGGGCGCGAACTATCGGCAGGCGCAGACGCAGGCACGCAGGCAGCCACGACAGGATAGCCGAGATGGCGCCGGACGCTCAAACCGGTAACGGTGGCGGAGCGGCTGCTGACCCGCGCGGCGACCCGGCTGGTGGCCGGGGCACCAGCCGCAGCGTGCAACGATAGACCAGCCCGTAACCACGACGAATCCAGGCAGATGTCCGTGTCACCAACGCCGCAGCAGCCGATGAGTCAGCTGTCCGCGCCCGAGCCTGCCCGGACTCCGCAGTCTCTGATCAGGAACTTCTGCATCATCGCGCACATCGACCACGGGAAGTCAACCCTGGCCGACCGGATGCTGCAGCTCACCGGCGTGGTCGACGCACGCCAGATGAGGGACCAGTATCTCGACCGGATGGACATCGAGCGTGAGCGCGGCATCACGATCAAGAGCCAGGCGGTCCGGCTGCCGTGGCGCGGGCAGAACGGCACCTACTACGTCTTGAACCTCATCGACACACCGGGTCACGTGGACTTCAGCTACGAGGTGTCCAGGTCGCTGGCGGCGTGCGAGGGCGCGATCTTGCTGGTCGACGCGGCGCAGGGCATCGAGGCGCAGACACTCGCGAACCTGTACCTGGCGCTGGCTGCCGACCTGCACCTGATCCCGGTGCTCAACAAGATCGACTTGCCCGCCGCCCAGCCAGACAAGTACGCCGCCGAGCTGGCGAACATCATCGGCTGTGACCCGGCCGACGTCCTGCGGGTCTCGGCCAAGACTGGCGAGGGGGTCGAGGCGCTGCTGACCGCGGTTGTCGACCAGGTGCCGCCGCCGGCTGGCAACCCAGACGCGCCAGCCAGGGCACTGATCTTTGACTCGGTGTATGACACCTACCGTGGCGTGGTCACGTACGTGCGGGTTATGGACGGTCGGCTGAACCGCCGCGAGCGGACGCTCATGCTGTCGACCAAGGCCGTGCACGAGACGCTCGAGATCGGAGTGATCTCGCCCGACCCGGTGCCGTCCGACGGCCTCGCGGCGGGCGAGGTTGGCTACCTGATCACCGGGGTCAAGGATGTCCGGCAGGCCAGGGTCGGCGACACGCTGACCAGCGCATCGAACCCGGCGAAGGAGCCGCTGCCCGGCTACGCCGACCCGAAGCCGATGGTGTTCTCCGGCCTGTACCCGATGGACGGGGACGACTACCCGGAGCTGCGAGATGCCCTCGACAAGCTGCAGCTGAACGACGCGTCGCTCGTGTATGAGCCCGAGACGTCGACCGCGCTCGGGTTCGGCTTCCGGTGCGGCTTCCTGGGCTTGCTGCACATGGAAATCGTCCGCGAGCGGCTGGAGCGGGAGTTCGACCTGGTGCTGATTTCGACCGCGCCGAACGTCGTCTACCGGGTGGTGACCGAGTCGGGCACGGAGTCCGTCGTCACCAACCCGAGCGAGTTCCCCGAAGGCAAGATCGCGCATGTCTTCGAGCCGGTAGTCCGTGCTACGGTGCTGGCACCCGCCGACTACGTCGGCGCGATCATGGAACTGTGCCAGAGCCGACGCGGCGTCCTGCTCGGCATGGAGTACCTGTCCGCAGACCGCGTCGAGATCCGGTACACGATGCCGCTCGCGGAGATCATCTTCGACTTCTTCGACCAGCTCAAGTCGCGCACCCGCGGCTACGCCTCGCTCGACTACGAGCGCGCCGGTGAGCAGGAATCCGATCTGGTCAAGGTGGACATCCTGCTGCAAGGCGTCCCCGTGGACGCCTTCAGCCAGATCGTGCACACCGAAAAGGCACGCGAGTACGGCCTGTCCATGACCGCGAAGCTCCGCCAACTGATCCCGCGGCAGCAGTTCGAGGTGCCGATCCAGGCGGCGATCGGGGCGCGGATCATCGCCCGCGAGAACATCCGCGCCCTACGCAAGGACGTGCTGGCCAAGTGTTACGGCGGCGACATCACGCGCAAGCGCAAGCTGCTGGAAAAGCAAAAGGAAGGCAAGCGCCGGATGAAGGTGATCGGCCGGGTCGAGGTACCGCAGGAAGCGTTCGTGGCGGCGCTGTCGACCGAGCAGACGCCCGACAAACGGCGCTCGTAAATCACGCGGGAACGGCTCGTTCGGGCCGGTGCCACTGGCCGGCCGCGGCCGCGGTCGGCACGGTCAGGTCGACCCGCTGTGGTGCAGGCTTTCGAGAACGATGAGCACCACCACGATCAGCACGAAGTACACGACGCCGAGGATGCCGAGCACCAACCCGGCGATCGCCATGCCGCGGCCGCCCACGCCTGGCTGGTTGGTCTGTCTGAGGCCGATGGCCCCGCAGATGACGGCCGGGATGGCCAGCAGGATGTTGCCCACGATCGTCAGCCCGAGCACGAACTGGCCGAGGCCGCACACCAGCGCGGCGATCGCGACCCGGCTGTTACGCGGGCCGACCACGGTCGGGTAGTACGGCCACGGCGGGGACTGCCCGGCCGCTCCTGGCGGCCAGTGGCCTGGGGACGCCTGGTTGCCGTGCTGGTCAGGTCCTGGCGGGTACTGGCCTGGGGACGCCTGGCTGCCGTACTGGTCAGCTCCTGGCGGGTACTGGCCTGGGGTCTGCGGGTAGCCGTACTGCCCAGTAGGCGGGTGCAGGGCGCCGGGCGGCGGGTACGGCCCGCCCGGCGGAGCTGGCCAGGGATCGGCCTGAGCGGGGCTGAACTGGTCCGAGGGCGGCGGAAGTCCGGTTCCGCTCGCTGGCTGGCCCGGCCACGGCAGTGGCGGCGCAACCGACCCAGGCTCACCAAAGTCGGCGGGCCGCGACCACCGATCCTGTTGGTGTCCGGGCTCGCCGCTGCTGGCTTCGCTCATGGAGTCGTCCCTCACGAACTGACGTGGCCGTTCGCCTCAGTATCGCTGACCTGAGCGAGGGCCCGCGGCACCCGTGGCCAATCGGTTCGACGCCCGCCCATCTGGTCGGCTAGCTTCGGGGCATGCCAGCAGCGATCGTCATCTCGGTCAACCGTGGCCAGGAAGCCGACCTGATGGTCGGCGGGCGGCTAGGGCGGTCCGCCATCGACAAGCGGCCGGCGGGCTGCCCGGTCGAGGTTGGCCCGCTGGGCCTAGACGGCG
>JASHSZ010000322.1 GCA_030040815.1 Streptosporangiaceae bacterium | reverse complement strand
CGGAGACGTGGCTGCGAGGGTCACTGGCCGCTGGCACGGCGGACGGCTACAGCGACATAGACATCTGCTGGATGGTGCCCGACGGCTGGTTCGCTGTAGCCGTCGATTCGGTCGCCATGGCAATCGGGTCAGTGGGCGAGCTGGCGTCGCTTCGTGTCGACCCCAGCGGAGCGGCGATCAAAGACCTGATGGCACGCCTGGGCCACGACAGCGAGCGCGCGGCGATGATCTACCAGCACCAGGCCCGCAGCGCTGACCGGGCAATCACGAGCGCCATCGATGCCCACGTGGCAGCCGTGCGGGGGCGGGTCGACGAAGGCGACGACGGCCAGGCCGGGGCGCCGGTTCCGGCGAGTTAATGGCACGCTAATGGCACGCGGCGTCGCGAGCGGCTTATCGGATGCAAGCTCCGGTTCTCGTCCAGGGCGGTGACCTGGGGATTCGGGTTGGAGCGGGCGAAGGGAATCGAACCCTCATGACCAGCTTGGAAGGCTGGGGCTCTGCCATTGAGCTACGCCCGCGCGACGGCAGAGCCGCCATCGGTAGCGTACCGGGTCGGCGCGGCGCGTCCGACCGTCAGGCTTGGAGGCGAAGAGTGGGCCCAGTGGACCTCACGGCCGCCCCGGCCGCTTGGATGCCTGGCCACGAGGACTGACCTTAGGCCCTTCCGAGTTACCCCAGGGTCAGGGATGCTCGGCCCACGAGTAGTCCTGAATTGGTTGCTCTGCAGCGCACCCGGCCTCAGCCGGTCGGGCAATGTCGGCTGCGAGTGGTGGCAATCGGGCTGGGAAGAAGGCTGTTATGTCACGGCGGGTGACCGGCTGGCGAAAGCTCGCCGGATCTGCATGGAGCCGTCCGATGGATCCCCAATTCTTCGGGGATATTCAGGTGGACGCGGCGCCGATGCTGAGCTATATCGCAAACGCCCGGCGTACTGAGAACGTGCACGTCACGATGACGCACCTGGTAGGTAGGGCCGTGGCGCATGGGCTAGCGACGGTCCCGGAACTCCGGCAGCGGCCGGTGAACGGCCGCCTCTACGAGCGGCAGAGCATCGACGTGTTCTTCATCGTGACAACGGGCGGCGGACAGGAGCTGACCGGCTTCAAAGTGTCGCGAGCAGACTGTAAGTCCGCGGTCGAAATCGCCGCGGAGGTCACCAGTCGCTGCGCGGGACTCCAGGCGGGCACCGACCCAGAGCTTGGTCGCAGCAAGGCTCTGCTCGCCAAGCTGCCGCCTCCTCTGCTCGGCGCGGCCCTGCGGGTCGGCGCCTGGCTCACGTCTGACCTGAACCTTGACCTGAGTCGGCTAGGCATGCCGCGACAGGCCTTCGGCGGCGCCATGATCACGTCGGTCGGCATGTGGGGGGTTGATCACGCCTACTCACCCCTCGCGCACTACTACCGGGTGCCAGTTCTGGTTCTCGTGGGCGCAGTCCGCAAGCTGCCAGTGGTGGTCGACGACGCGGTGGTGGTTCGGTCGATGGTCACCATCACGGCCACGTTCGACCACCGCTATGTGGACGGTTACCACGCTGCGCGGTTCGCCGACGCCGTCAAAAGTTACTGCGCGGACCCAGCTGGCTGTGAAGCAGCTAGCGCTAACAGCCGGCCGACCCCGGTCTGATCTGCTCGCGGCCGGGCCATTGCGCCCCTAGCCGCGGTTTGGCCGCGGACGACTGGGCGGAGGGTCGACCTTACCGAACGCCGTGGTCGGCTCGAACGGAGTTACGTCTGCGAAGTTCCGCAGGCCATTTCTGCGGCGAAGGCCAGTATTGTGGCGCTTGGCTAGGCGGTGGGCCATGAGCACCTCGGCCTGGTCATGGGTCGCATCGGAAACGGTGCGCTCCAGGTCCATGCTCATCCAGCCTTCTCAGCATGGCCAGAGGCAACCAAACCGTCCAGTTCGATCCCGTACTCGATTACCAGTCGCGTTGGATCCCGGTCGTCTCAGCATCATCAGGCACCTAATCAGGATGCCCCAGCAGGTGCTCATGTGTCTGCGGCCCCTGGCGAGGCATCCGACCGGCGCCGTCCTGGTGCTGATCCCGAATCGCGGGTCGCCCGGTCGCCATCGACCTGCCCGCACGGCCGCAAGCCGAGGCGGGCGACCGGGCGATGCCGAGCCCGTTACTGTATCGAAGGCAGCTCCTGCCCTGGCCCGAGCACGCTGCGGAACAGGTCGCCCCGGGCGCTTACTCGGTCCAGGATTGTCCGGATCGTGAAACCGTCGGGACGAAGTGACAGATCGTCCAGCTCTGACCAGTCGATGGGCGCAGAGACGGGAGCGCCTTGCGCAGCGCGCGGGCTGTAGGGGGCGACCAGCGTCTTGTTGCTCACGTTCTGGGTGTAGTCGAGGCGCGCGCGGCCAGACCGCTCGCTGACGTCCCACTTCCAGCTGACCAGCTCGGGTACCACCGCCCCGACCGTCTTCGACAGCTGCTCCACCCAGGTGCGCGTGTCGTGATAGGTGAGGCCGTCCACGACCGGTATCCAGATCTGGATGCCGCGTCGGCCGGTGACCTTGGGCTGGGCCCGCACCCGCAGATGCTCCAGAGCGGTCCGGTGCAGCCGGGCGAGCACCAGGACCTCATCCCAGGATGT
>JASHSZ010000321.1 GCA_030040815.1 Streptosporangiaceae bacterium | reverse complement strand
CTGCGGCGCAGGTCAGCGGGGCTCAGCGAGCGGAGCGGTGGGGCGCCTCTGATAGCCGGTTGGCGGAACACTTACGGTGGAATTGTGCGCAGCACGAGACGACTGGCTCCCCCTCCAGCCCGGACCGGAAGCGTGCCATGGTGGGGAGTCGCGTCGTCGGTGCTCGCGCCCGTCGTGCTCATCGTCGGCTGGACGCTGGGCGCAGACCTGCAGCCGGTGCCATTCAACGCCGTCCAGCGCTCGATCAGCGCGCTCGGCGCGGTTGGCATGCCCTACCAGTGGGTCATCGCGCTGGCCCTGCTGGGCGTCGGCATCTGCCACGCCACGACGGGGATCGCGCTGCGGCCAGCCGCCGAAGCCGGCCGGGCCCTGCTGGTAATAGGCGGCATCTCCAGCATTCTCATCGCCGTGAACCCGCAGCCCAGGAGCGGCGGGTCGCTCGCCCATGAGGCGTTCTCCCTCGTCGGCCTTGTGGTCATGACGATCTGGCCGATAGCCGCCGTACGTCGCGAACGGGGCGCGCCGTTCGGGTTGCGGCCTGCCGCGGCGGTCGTGCTGACCGGCTTTACGCTCGCTCTCCTGGCGTGGTTCGCCATCGAGTTGTTCCACGGTCCGGAGCTGGGCCTCGCGGAGCGGGCCGTCACCGCAGACCAGTCGATCTGGCCACTGGTGGTCGTGGCGTCCGTGCAGGTGGCCAGGCAGCGCTGGCTCGTGTCCGCCGAGGAGGAGACAGCCGCCGCATCCCGGTAGAGCGCGGGTCGATTAGCGGCTGCCTGGCGCCGTCACGAAGTCGATGAGCTCCTCAACCCGGCCCAGGAATGCCGGCTCAAGGTCAGCGTAGGACCGCACTCGGCCGAGGATCCGGCGCCAGGCTCCGGCCGGATCAGGCGGCCAGCCCAGAGCGGCGAGCACCCCTTCCTTCCAGGGCACCTGCCTGGGTACGTCGGGCCAGCGTGAGATGCCCACGCTGGCCGGCTTCACGGCCGCCCAGACGTCCACGTATGGGTGCCCGACGATCAGGACGTGCTCGCTGGTCACCGCGGCGGCGATCTTGCTCTCCTTGGAGCCATCGACGAGGTGATCGACGAGGACGCCGAGGCGACGGCCGGGCTCCGGGTCGAACTCGGCCACGACGTCAGGCAGGTCGTCGATGCCGTGCAGCGGCTCCACCACCACTCCCACGTCGCGCAGGTCGTCGCCCCACACCTTCTCGACCAGTTCGGCGTCGTGCTGACCCTCGACGTAGATTCGGCTGGCCCTGGCAATCCTCGCCCGGCTCGCAGGCGGCGCGACGGAGCCGGACGCGGTGCGAGCCGGGCGGATCTGCTTCCGCTGCAGCTGCACCGGCCGGACCAGCGCGACCCTCCTGCCGTCCAGCAGAAAGGTCTCCGCCAGCGGGAACACCCGTCGGCGGCCATGCCGGTCCTCCAGCGTGACGGCGTCTTTCTCGCAGCCGACGATGGCGCCACAGAACTCGGCCGCGCTGTCCTCCACGACCAAGCCGGGCTCGGCGGCGACCCGCGGCACCGCGGCGGGCTTGCGCGGCGGCGGAGAGAGCACGTCCTCTTCATACCGTCTGCTGTGCATTTGTCTCCGTCTCCGTCGGCCGGCCCAGTCCGGCAGCCAGTATCGGCCAAACCGGTCATGGTGCCCCGCAACCACGCCGTGAGTGCCAGCGCCTCGGGCCGGGCCACGCCGAACGAGCGCGGGGGTGGTCTTTGTCCGGCAGGCGAGCGATTAAGGAGCTGTTTGCTAATCAGCCGCCCAGGCGGGCCGTCGCTTCTCCCGGAACGCGGCAATCCCCTCCGCGGCTTCGGCGGAGCTGAACAGCCGCGCAGACAGCATGGCGAGGCCTGGAGCGTTCGCGTCGAACCCGGCCAGCATGTCCCTGGTCAGCAGCAGCTTCGTCTCCCGCAGTCCCTGTGGCGACGCGGCGCGCAGCGCGTCGAGGACCACGATGGTGCCCGCGTCGATGTCGGCGACCGCCTCGGTCACCAGACCGATCCTGGCCGCCGTGGCCGCGTCGAAGGTCTCGCCGGTCAGGTAGTACCGGTTGGCTGCGCGCGCATCCATTCGCGGCAGCGTGGTCAGCGAGATCATGGCGGGCGCGAGGCCGAGCCGCACCTCGCTGAACGCGAACGTCGACTGCGGGCCGGCCAGCACGATGTCGCACGCGCCGACGAGACCGAGCCCGCCCGCGCGCACATGCCCGTCGATGCTGCCGACCACCGGCTTGGCCAGACTGACGATGTGCCGCAGGAGTGCCGTGACCCGTGCCGCGCCCGAAGCCATGGCCCCCTCACTGGCCTCTCTCAGGTCCGCGCCCGCGCAGAACGTCGTTCCCGTATGGGTGAGCTCCACCGCGCGCGCCGTCTCGTCCGCGGCCGCCTTCGCCAGCGCATCAGTGAGCTGACCGACGAGCGCAGCCGACAGCGCGTTGCGGTTGTGCGGTGAGTCGAGTGCGATCCTGGCGACGCCGCGGTCGACCGAGTACTGGATGAGCGAGCCTTCAGGCATCGGCGAACCCCTGTCAGGTCGGGTCGTCGGGTTTGTCTCCCGACTATTCCGTCAGTAGGACTTCGGCAGGCCCAGTGAGTACTGGGCGACGAAGTTGAGGATCATCTCCCGGCTGACCGGGGCGATGCGGGTCGTCCGGACGTTGGCAAGCATGGCCGCGAGGCCGAACTCCTGCGTCATCGAACTGCCGCCCAGTGCCTGGATGGCCTGGTCGACGGTCCGGACACTTGCCTCCGCGGCAGCGTACTTGGCCATGTTGGCAGCCTCGCCCGCGGCCATGTCATCGCCAGCGTCGTAGAGTGTCGCCGCCTTCTGCATCATCAGCCTGGCCAGCTCCAGCTCGATCTTGACCTGCGCAAGCGGGTGCGCGAGACCCTGGTGCGCACCGATCGGCACGCTCCACACCGTGCGCTCCCTGGCGTAGCCGATGGCACGATCCAGTGCGTATCGCCCGGAGCCAATCGCCATCGCGGCTGCCATGATCCGCTCCGGGTTGAGCCCGGCGAACAGCTGCTGGAGTGCCGCCGACTCCTCGCCTATCAGCGCGTTCGCGGGCAGTCGCACCTCGTCAAGGAACAGCAGAAACTGCTTTTCCGGCATCACGATGTCCATCGCCATCGGCTGATAGCTGAAGCCCGGCGTGTCCGTCGGCACGATGAACAGGGCAGGCCGCAGCGTGCCGGTCCTGGCGTCCGCGGTGCGTCCGACGATGAGCACCGCGTCCGCCTCGTCGACACCGGAGATGTAGATCTTGCGGCCGGTCAGCACCCACGTGTCGCCGTCTCTGGTGGCCACGGTGGTCAGCCGGTGGGAGTTCGAGCCCGCATCGGGTTCGGTGATGCCGAACGCCATGATGGCCGCCCCGGTCGCGAGCCGTGGCAGCCATTCCCGCTTCTGCTCGTCCGTGCCGTACCTGGCGATGATCGTGCCGCAGATGGCGGGTGAGACCACCATCATGAGCAGGCCGCAGCCCGCCGCGGCCAGCTCTTCCAGCACGATTGCAAGCTCGTACAGCCCGGCACCGCCGCCGCCGTACTCCTCAGGCAGGTTCGCGCCAAGGAAGCCGAGCTTGCCCGTTTCCTGCCACAACTCGGTCAGGCGGCCACCCTGCCGTGCCTGCCGCGTGTAGTAGGCATAGCCATACCTGCGGCCGAGTTCCGCCGCCGCGGCGCGCAGTGCCTGCTGCTCGTCGGTCTCGGTGAAGTTCACGCGGGGTCCTCCTCGGGCTTGACGATGGCGAGCACGCTGCCCACCTCGACGTGCTCGCCAGCCGCCACGGGAAGGTCGGCGATGATGCCGGCGGCGGGCGCGGAGATCACGTGCTCCATCTTCATGGCCTCGAGCCACAGCAGTGGCTGGCCCGCTGCTACCTGCTCGCCCACTGCCGCACCGAGCCGGGTGACCGTGCCCGGCATCGGCGCCAGCAGCGACCCTGCCGCCACACCGCTGACGGGGACGGCGAACCGGGACACCGGCCGGAGCATGACCGCCCCGAGCCCGGAGTCCACGCACGTCATGCCGTCGTACGCGGCGACTTCGAACCGCCATAGCACACCGCCGACGTCCAGCCGCACCTCACTCGGCGCCATGGAGACGAGCGCGATGTCGTCGCGGCCGTCCACGATCAGCCGGCCGCGGCCGATCCGGTAACCGACGTCGCACCGGATGGTGGCAGTCCCGCTGCCAGCCACGTCGTAGGCTTTGCGCTGCAGGTCAGACGGCACGTTGCGCCAGCCGCTCGGCAGCCGACCGAGCACCGGGGCGGCCGCCTGCCGCGCGGCCGCGTCAGCCAGTGCCGCCGCCAGCGCTGACAGCCACGCGCCCTCGCCGCTGACCAGCGGCGAGGCTAGCGCCGCGACGCCGTGCCTGTCCAGGAACGCGGTGTCGGTCTGCCCGGCCAGGAACGCAGGGTGACGGAGCACCCGGACGAGCAGGTTCCGGTTGGTCGCGAGCCCGTGGATCTTCGCCCCGGCCAGCGCGGCCGACAGCACGGCCGCGGCGCGCTCGCGGTCCGGCGCCCACGCGATCACCTTGGCCAGCATCGGGTCGTAGTGCACGCCGACGCGGCTGCCGGCGCCGACGCCGGCATCAACCCGGATGGCGGGCACGGACGCCGCTCGCTTGCCCGATGGCACGCGGAACGTAGTCGGACGACCGGGCACCTCGAGCCGGTGCAGGAACCCGCTCTGCGGCTGCCAGCCGGCCGCCGGGTCTTCGGCGTACAGCCGCGCCTCGATGGCATGGCCGCGGGCCGGCGGTGGCGTCTCACCGGGCAGCGGCCGCCCGGCCGCGATCTGCAGTTGCAGTGCGACCAGATCCAGGCCGGTCGTGCACTCGGTCACCGGGTGCTCGACCTGGAGCCTGGTGTTCATCTCCAGGAAGTAGAACTGGCCGCTCTCGTCGGCGAGGAACTCAACGGTGCCGGCGTTGCGGTAGCCGACCGCCCGGGCCGCCGTGCGGGCAGCGTCGAACAGCCGCGCGCGCATCTCCGGCACGCGTTCGACCAGCGGCGACGGCGCCTCCTCGATGATCTTCTGGTATCTGCGCTGGATGGAGCACTCCCGCTCGCCGACCGCCCAGACCGTGCCGTGCTCGTCGGCCAGGACCTGGACCTCGATGTGCCGGCCCGCGGGCAGGTATGGCTCGCAGAACACGGTGGAATCACCGAACGCCGAGCCGGCCTCGGACCTCGCGGCGGCCAGTGCGGCCGGCACGTCTCCGAGCGCGCGGACCACGCGCATGCCGCGCCCGCCGCCGCCCGCCGCCGCCTTGATGAGCACCGGCAGATTCGCCTCGGTGAGCGAGGCTGGGTCGAGATCGGCAAGCACCGGCACGCCCGCTGTGGCCATCAGTAGCTTGGCCCGCGTCTTGCTCCCCATCGCCTCGATCGCGTCCGGCGGCGGCCCG
>JASHSZ010000320.1 GCA_030040815.1 Streptosporangiaceae bacterium | reverse complement strand
ACGAGCCGATCGTCGGGTACACCGCCGTTCGCCCGGACGGTCGCCGCGGCGTCGTCGGGGCTAGCGCCTGGCGCCTCGCGGTAGTACAGGTTCGGCATCAGCGCCGCATAGCCGTTCGCGGCGAACTTGCGGACGATCTCCTTGGTCGACGTGTCGTAACCCGGCATGTGGTGAATCACCACGACGCTGCCGCGTGCAGACGTACCGTCATCCGGCACGGCCAGATAGGCCTCGATCTCGTCGCCACCGTGCCCGCTGATGGTGATCGTGCTGGCGGTCAGTGCCTCGCTCGTCACGGCGCATTCTCCTTTGCGATCAGTCCGATGCCATGGGTCCGGTGCCCCACTCGTCCCGCAGAGCCGGGCTTGCTCCATCCTGCCAGCGCTCACTGCACGGCGTTTCCGCTGGTATCTGGTTTCGCAGTGGGGAATCATAAAAGGAGTAAGGAACCGGGGGCAGAAAGACGGGGGAATGACTCCGGTAGCTATTGGCTTGACTGTTGCCTTTCTCGCGGCCGGGCTGGCACTTGGCTGGTTCGCCCAGAAGACCTACGCGGCGCACGGTGACATCAAGGTCGCCAAGACACGGATGCGCGGCGGGCGCCGGACTCGGTGGCGCAGCGGGCTCTGGGCCGTGCTGGTCGGTGCGCTGCTCGCGATCGCGGTGAAGGACATCCTGTTCCCGCGCTAGCCCACGGTGGCCGCCGGGGCTTGTAGCGTCAGACCTGCCACGTCGATCGCCTCGGAGGCGCACCATATGTCTAGCGCGGACCTGCTCATCGACGGCTTCGGCCGCATCCGCGAGATCGTGCACCACGTCCTTAGCGGACTGACCGAGGAGGACCTGCAGTACCGGGTCGACTCGGCGGCGAACTCGATCTGCTGGCAGGTCTGGCACCTCACGAGGGTCCAAGACGACCACATCGCCGCGGCCGGCGGGCTGACCCAGGCGTGGCTGTCCGGCTGGGAGCAGCGGTTCGGCCTGCCACTGGATCCACGGGACATCGGCTACGGCCACAGCTCCGATCAGGTGCCAGTCGTGCGGGCGCCAGGAAGCCTGCTCGCCGGTTACCACGACGCCACGTACGAGCAGACGATCGCGTTCCTTCGCACCCTGACGGAGAACGACATGTCAACGATCGTCGACCGCAACTGGCGGCCCCCGGTCACGATGTCCGTGCGTCTGGTCAGCGTCCTGTCGGACGACCTCCAGCACGCCGGCCAGGCGGAGTTCATCCGTGGCCTGATCGAACGCCGTCCCGTGCCCTGAGGCGCAGCCAGCCGAAGTGCTTGAGCACTCAAAGATTGACATGCTCAACCGAATGCGTTAGCGTTTGAGTTGCTCAATCATTTATTCGCTCAAGCGCTCGTCGCTGGCAAGCCCGCTGGCGCGGGTGCCTCGGCACGGGGAGTACCGCGGGTGGCCAGGCAGCTCGGTACGGAGCAGGAGCAGGTCCAGGAGGTCGCGGACTGCTTCTTCGAGCTGATGGCGAAGATCATCGGCGCGGCCGAGCAGCTGGCCCAGCAGATCGGCATCCCGATGCCGTTCATCAAGGCGCTGCACAGCATGGACGGGCCGCTGGCGATGAAGGAACTGGGCCGGCGGATGCACTGCGATCCGTCCTTCGTCACCCTCGTCGCCGACATGCTGGAGAAGCGCGGGCTGGCGCGGCGCGAGCCGCACGCTGCCGACCGCCGAGTCAAGAACCTCGTGCTCACCGCCGACGGCGAGGCGCTCAAGCACACGATTGAGGCCGAGATCACGGAGCGCATGCCGTGGAGCCGCCTGGACGACGATGAGCGCTCGCAACTGCTTGCCTTGATCCGCAAGATGCTCGGTACGGACACCGACGGCGTACCAGCGACGGGGACGGTCACGCCCGGCGTACTGCATGGCCAGCTGGCGAGCCTGCTCGTCGCCGCCCTGCATGACGGCGTGCCAGGCGACGCTGCGCCAGGCAACGCGTCAGACGACAACGCAGCACCGCAGACCAGTGCGTGGCATGAGCAGCCGCCACTCGAGCAGCACGCCAGTCCCCGGCCGGCGACGGGGGAGGTGACGCGCGCCGTGAGCGACGCCCCGGCCGCGCGCTAAGGCCGGCGGGCGGGCCTTCGGGCGCCTCGGCCGCCAGACCAGCACCCGAGTCCGCAGGCTCACGCACACTCCGCCATCGAAAGGGACCTCGCGGGGCACGTGGCCCTGGATGCAGGTGGCCGATACGCGCCGCCGTATCGCTCCAACACGGGGACAGCCGCGCCGACGGACGATGTCACGCCCCGGCGCCCGGTGTCGTCTGCATGAGCAGAGCCCGCACAAGCCAACAGAGCCTTGGCAGCACGAGCACCGTGCTGCTGCTGACCACAGATAGCAACGAAGGAGTCACCGTCGAATGTCTGCCAAGACACCGGGCCTGGCTGGGCCGGGCAGCGGAACCGCCGCCGCCGGTGCGGCGGCCAGGCTCGCTCGCCCGGCCCACCGCAACCTCGGTCTGGCCCTCGTGGTCATCGCCGCGGCCCAGCTCATGGTGGTGCTGGACGCCACCATCGTGAACGTCGCCCTTCCGCACATCCAGCACGCTCTGGGCTTCTCCGACACTGGCCTGGAGTGGGTCGTCAACGCGTACGCGCTGACCTTCGGCGGCTTCCTGCTGCTGGGCGGTCGGGCTGGCGACATTCTGGGCAGACGGCGAGTTTTCATCGCTGGGATCGTCCTGTTCTCGCTCGCGTCCCTGCTTGGCGGGTTCGCGACGAGCGAGGGCTGGCTGCTCGCTGCTCGCGCGGTTCAGGGCCTCGGCGGCGCGATCATCGCGCCGACCTCGCTGTCGCTGGTGGCGACCACGTTCCCGGAGGGTTCGCAACGGAATCGGGCATTCGCCGTCGTTTCAGC
>JASHSZ010000319.1 GCA_030040815.1 Streptosporangiaceae bacterium | reverse complement strand
CCGGCGCACCGCGCAGCCCGAGGCCGGTCAGCACGAGAGCCTCGCCGGCGTGCACCTCGCGTGCCCGGATGGCTGCGATGCCCTCCTCGCGCGACCGGTACACCCGCGCGGGGCCGCTGAACCGGTGCGCGCCGTCGTCCGCGACGGTCCGCTTGGCCACCGCGCCGTCCGGGGCGAGCGACCCGCGTAGAATCACGATGCCGGGGTGGCGGGCGAGTGGCGCGTCCAGCGGACGGATCACATCCTCGTTCACCGCGGAGACGCCGTCGACGAGGTCGCCGACGGTCTGACCGGCCACTGTCGGCTGGCTCAGGTCGAGCAGCGGCGCCAGCTGGCGGAGCAAGCCGAGCGTGCCGCCGGCGTCCTCGAACTCGTCGATTCGCCGGTTCCCGTTGGGCTTGACCGCGGACAGCAGCGGGACCTGCGTGGCCAGCGTCTCGAACAGCAGGTAGACGTCCACGTCGCAGCCGGCCTCCACCGCCACCGCCTGCAGGTGCTTGAGGCAGTTCACCGAGCCGCTGATCGCCAGGATCGCGATGACCGCGTTGCGGAACGCGCCCGCGGTCAGGATGCTGCGCGGCCTGACGTCCCGCTCGACCAGCTCGACGACGCGCCGTCCGGCCTCGGCGGCCGCCTGCCACATCTTCGGGCTGCCCGCGCGGACCGGCGTGCTGCCCGGCAGCGCCATGCCCAGCGCCTCGGCGGCGATGTGCATGGAGTTCGCCGTGCCCATGCCCGCGCACACGCCAGGCCCGGTGACCGCGCAGCCGCTCATCTCGGCCAGCTCGTCGACCGTCATCCGGCCTGCCGCGACGTGGCCGGCGTAACCGAAGATGTCCTCGAAGTCCACGTGCTCGCCGCGGTACAGCCCGGACGGCTGGTACCCGCACGCGACGACGATCGTCGGGATGTTGAGCCGGCCCGCGGCCATCAGGTGCGCGGGGGTCGTCTTGTCGCACGACGACAGGCACACCATACCGTCCAGCAGCGCGCCCTCGACGGCGACCTCGACGTCGCTGACGATCAGGTCCCGGCTCGGCAGGATGTACTGGCCGGCCGCGCCCGCGCTGGTGATCGCGTCGCTCGGTGCCGCGGTGCGGATCTCGAACCCGATGCCGCCAGCCTCGCTGATCGCCGCCTTGAGCGGGCCGACAATGCCGTCCAGGTGGGCGAAGCAGCTCGCCAGGTCGGACGAGGTGTTGACGATGGCGATCTTGGGCCTGGCCATGTCAGCGTCGGTCAGCCCCAGCGCCAGCCACTGCGCGCGGCGCATGGCCCAGCGGTTGCTGCCCGGCTCGAAGACACTGCGCAGCGCGGTCATCACGCCTCCCGCCCGAGGTACGCGCCGGCCAGCTCGAGCCGCTGCTGAAGCTCGGCGACGTCGACGGCCGGGCAGCTCACGCCCGCGCTGAGGGCAAGGCCCGCTGCGGTTCCTGCCGCCTGGCCCATCGCGAAGCACGGCCCGGTGACCCGCGCGGCCGACTGGGCGTCGTGCGTCATCGACGCGCACCGCCCGATCACGTAGAGGTTGGCTATCCGCTGCGGCAGGATCATCCGGAACGGTAGCTGGTTGAAGCCGCGGGGGTTCTCCCCGCGCTGCCACCGGAACTCGACGCTGCCCGCCACGTGCGACTCGACCGGCCAGCCGTTGACGCCGATGGTGTCGGCGAAGTCGGCGCAGCCGAGCACGTCGTCCTCGGTGAGCTGGTAGGCGCCGACGATCCGGCGGGTCTCCCTGACGCCGATCTGCGGGGCGAGGTCGACGATGTAGGAGTCGCCGAAGCCCGGCGCGTTGTCCCGGATGAACGTGAACGCGTCGAGGGCCTGCTGCCGTCCCTGCAGCTCACCCCGGGTCAGCTGGTCGGCGTCGGTACCGTCGATGGCGCTGCCGTCGGCGTTGCTGAGCTGGGTGAGGTTGGCGCGCCACTCCAGCGGGTTGCGCTGCGGCCGTACGATCGGCTTCTTGCGCGGGAACGAGTGTGTTCCGTCCCGCTCGGCGTCCAGCATGAGCTTCTCGACCGTGCGCCACGGCGCCTCGCCGGCCGCGGCGGCGTCGACGCCGTTGATCCGGAACATCAGCGACGGGTACAGCATCCCGTGCAGGCCAGGCGACTTCTCTAGCGGCGCACCGGCCCAGGCGGCGAGGTCGCCGTCCCCGGTCGCGTCGATGAAGATCCGGCCGCGCACTGCCGCCCGGCCGGACTTGGACTCGATCAGCACGGCGTCGATGATGTCCTCGGCGGCCATCGCCGCGCCGACGGCGAAGGTGTGGAACAGCAGTCGCGCACCAGACGACGTGACCAGCTCGTCTGCGGCGATCTTGTAGCTGGAGATGTCGAACGCCTGCGCCTGGATGCCGTCGTTGATGGTGAGGTGCGGCTTCGACAGCCCGTCGAGCTTGGCCAGCCGGTCCAGCAGTTCGTCAGCGAGGCCGTGGATCACCCGCCGGTGCGTGCCGTAGACCTTGGCGTGCAGCCCGCAGAACGTGCTCAGCCCGCCCGCGGTGCCGGCCCCGCCCAGGAACCCGTACCGCTCGAGCAGCAGCACCGAGTACCCGGTGCGCGCGGCAGCGGCTGCCGCCATGAGCCCAGCCGGACCACCGCCCACGACCACTATGTCGAACTCGCCGTAGACCGGGGTGCTGCGGGCCGGCTCGGTGATCGTGCGTGTTGGCTCGGCGGGACGACCCCGCGCGGGACTGCTCACCTTAGTGCCCGGCGTCAGCGGGCAGCACGATGTGGTCGAGCGAGTACGGCGTCGGCGCGAGCGCGTCGGCCATGATCGATTCCATGATCGGCAGCGGCACCAGGCAGTCGGCGCAGGCGTCGGGCCCCGCCTCGATCTGCACGACGACCGTGTCCTTCTCCGTCACCGACCAGGACAGGTCGTAACCGTCGGAGGCGAGCATGTCGCGGAACTTGCCGAGCGCTCCGTCCAGGCTGACCGGGGCGCTGGCCGCGGCGTCGCTAGTCATCGATGGTCCTCACCTTCGCGATCGATGGGGGCTTGCCGCGCGGCCCGAAGGTCTCGATCACGGCGGAAACGCCCGCGTTGTTGGCACCGGCGACCATGATCTGCACGGCCGCGGGCGAGTTCAGGGCGGGCACCGGGTCGGCGGCATCGACCGGCAGCGCGTCCGGGTGCCCGGCCGGGAGCCGCCAGCCCGTGTGCCGGGAGGTCGCGTCCTTGCCGACCGCGGCGAGCCCAGAGCGGCTGTTAACCGCATGGGAGTAGATGAACTGGCGCACGTCGTCCTTGTTCCAGTCGGCCTGGTCGAGCAGTCGCGCGTGCTCGGGCGACAGCACCACCAGCGAGCTGGTGGTCTGGTGGATCAGCGCGCCGGTGCGCGCGATCGTGCCCGTGATGTCGAGGAGAAGCTGCTCGGGCACCTGGGTGTGGCGGGCCTCGATGTGCACGACCGACCGGATGATGATCGCGGTCACCGCGCTGTGCGCCCGGTCGAAGCCGTGCTCGACGTGCAGCGGCTCCCAGGGGCTGTGCTCTTCGTCCTCTGCGATGCAGCAGGTGTACTTGGCTGGCGTGCCCTGGGTGGCCTGGTCGAGCAGGTGCGGGTGCAGGCCGAATACGTTGATCGCGGTGAGCCGAATGGCCCGGCCGATGGTGGCGTTGGCCCGGAATCCGGAGCCGAACACGTTGCCTGCACTGTTCAGGCCGATCTGATGGCGGACCGGCCCGTTGACGATGAGCAGCGGCGCCGTCCCCGTCGTGCTCTGCCAGATGCCGCGTCCGGCGTAGCCGTCGGCGACTATAGCCTCCCAGGCTGCCAGCACGACGGGGAAGTACTCGGGCAGGCAGCCCGCCATGGCCGCGTTGATGGCCGCGAGCCGGACCGTGCAGTTCCGGTTCAGGTGCGGCATGGCGAACACGACGTCGTCGGCTGCCCGACTCGTCTGGGCGAGGAATTCGGCGAGGTGGGACTCGGTGACGGGGACGACGGGCAGGCCGTCGGTCCACTCCTGCCGGGCGTAGTACTCCATCGCCGCGCGGATCTCCGCGGCGTCGACCAGCGGCGGGTCGGCAAGCGGCGGGTTGTCGCTGACGCCGACGACCATTCAGGCCTCCACGCACAGGATGCGCAGCACGTCGGGGACGAGGTCGCGGGCCCGTTGTTCGAGCTGCTTCTCGTCGAGGCTCGCCAGCGGATGCGGCATGGTGATGAACCGGTAGCCGGGGAAGCCGTACACCTTAGCCATCGCCTCCGCGGCCGGGATGAAGGCGTCCGTGCAGATGCTCACCGCGGGCACCCCGGCCCGCTCGAGCAGGATCCCATCGGCCAAACTGGCCGCGCTGCACGAGCCTCAATCACCGACTCCCGCCAGCACGAAGTCGCAGTTGTGCAGGATGCGCTGGATCAGGCTTTCCTCGGTCGGTGTGCCGAAGTAGCTCTTGGCAAACATGACCGCGGTCGCGGCGCCGTGCTGGCGTTGCAGTTCGCGGCCGACGTTGGCCAGCAGCGGGGCGGCATTCGGCTTGGTGTTCTCCAGCAGCCCTACTCGAAGCCCGCGAAGGCTGGCCGGCCGTGGAGCGAGTGTCGTGTCGGGGGGCCGCTCGTCGAACCCGGTCGGGTCGAGGATCTTTTCGCGTTCGGGCATGCCGCCTCCCGACTCGGGCGATCGGTGCAGTCTCGGCTCAGCTAAGCACGCCGACCGCGCCCGCCACAAGATTGTGGACAATCCAACGCGCCTGTTCGCGTCAGACGCTGGGAGCTACGCCGAGGCTGCTGTCAGCCCCGTCCGGAAAGCTATCGCCCCACCTCGGAACCGCTCCAGGCTCGACGGGGACCTCGAAAGCATTGAGCAGGAACGCAACCAGCGTGTAGTAGCCGCACAAGGTAACGAGCTCCACCACGCCCTTATCCCCCAGCAGCTCGCGAGCAGCGCCGTAAGCGCCCGTGTCGACTCGGCCGGTCCGCGCGAGCTGGCTGGCCACGACGTGCACGACCCGCTCGTCGTCTGCCTCGAACGGCGGGTCTTCACCGCTGCCGATGGCATCCACCACGGTGTCAGGCACTCCGTGGTCGCGCGCCATTTGGGAGTGCGCCGACCACTCGAACTCGGCCTGCCACCGGGCGGCGACAGTAAGGATCGCGATCTCGGCTAGCCTTCGCTGGATCGACGTGCGCACGAGCAGCGTCCCAGCAAGAGCGCGAAGCCCCCGCCCGATGTCCGGCGCATGCATAAAGGCATTGAACGGGCCGGCCAGCGAGCCATCTTGCCGCACCAAGCCCGGCGCCGTTTATCCCAGCGGTCCGGATGCCGGCGATCGTGTCCCATAACGCCTGGCCCTCGGGCGTCAGCTCATCACGACGCAGGTAGGGAAGGCGGCTCATGTGCTGACCATAACGAGGCGGGATGCCGAAGCCCATGACCTGCTGCGGGGTCGTCACGATCACGTCGGTACGCAGACCTGGGTAAGAGCAGATCCGGCTTGCGGCTAATGGCTCGGTGCTCAGGCACCAGCGCAGTATGCCGACTCGCCGGCAATTCTGCTAACGAGAATGTCAACAATAGGCTGAGGTGGATGCGGCGGCGTTGGTTCGGACCTGACGTGAGGAAGAGGTGACCGATGACAGCGGTCCAAGGTGAGTCCCGGTCGGCAGACGCCGGAGCGGTACGTGCCACTCGGCCGGATGGGCGACCCGGCCGAGATCCGCGGCCTTGCATTGCTGCTGGCCTCGGCCGCGTCCAGTTTCATGACCGGCGCTGTCTACCCGGTCGATGGCGGCCAGTTGTTGCAGTCACCGGCGCTCGGGCCTATCGGGTAGGTACGCCGTTTCCCTATGTTTCACGCGGAACACCGGCTCGCTCGCCTGGCCACGACGAGTGCGGTCTCGCCTCGTGACTGACATCGTGATCCGGCACGCGGGCGACGCGGACGTGGCCGCGCTCGCTGCGCTGCGCAGTGAGTGGACGCGCGAATGGGGCGGTGCCGGGGACGAGCCCGGCTTCGCCGAGCGGTTCGCGGCGTGGTTCGAGCAGGAGCGAGGGCGCCGGGTCACCTGGCTTGCCGAGACCGACGGCCGCGTCGTCGGCATGGTGAACCTGGCCGTGTTCGAGCGAATGCCGCAGCCGGGACGGGCGCCGAGCCGGTGGGGATACTTGGCGAACGCGTTCGTGCTGGCCGATTACCGCAATCGGGGCATCGGCGAACGGCTGCTGGACGCGCTGCTGAGCTACGCCGACGAGCACGACTGTGCCCGCGTCGTGCTCAACCCGAGCCT
>JASHSZ010000042.1 GCA_030040815.1 Streptosporangiaceae bacterium | reverse complement strand
GCGCCACGGACCTGACTGGCGTTGCCGTGACTAGCCGAGCCCGGCGAAGCTCTGGCCGGGGATCGGCCCTGGCCACGGCTGGTAGACGTTCACTCCTGGCTTTCCGCGCAGCAGAATGGCAGAGGGGAACGGCTGCTCGCTCGACGTGATCCGCGTCGAAGTCGGGATGTATCGGATGGTCAGTCCGCAGCGCCGCTTCGGGGAGGTGTTGGCGTTGGAGCCGTGGATGATGTTGGGGTGGTGAACCTCGACGTCGCCGGCGGACAGCGTCAGGTCCACCGCGAGGCTCTCATCCACATCGGCCGCGGACTCCGAGCCCAACACGCTGTCGACGTCCTCGCGTACGCGGAGCTCGTGAAGATGCTCGTGATGCGATCCGGGTAGCACGCGCAGGCAGCCATTCTCCGGCGTCGATTCGTCGATCGCCAGCCAGAGCGTGACGACGTGCATGGGCTCCAGTGGCCAGTAGGCGCCATCCTGATGCCACAGTACCGGCCGGCCTGAGTAGGGCGGCTTGCAGATGTAGTGCGAGGCGAATAGTGCAATGTCTGGCCCGACGAACCGCTCCGCGATATCGAGGAGACGGTCGTCGCTGACGAGGCTTACCCAGAACGGATCCTTGGCCACGAGCTCGTGGCCAAGATCCTCGCCGCGCAGCTCCGGATGTCGTTGCTGAAGCCACGAGACGTGCTCGCTCGCCTGCGCTATCCGGCCCGCATCTAGCACATTACGGAAAATCACAAAACCGTCGCGCTCGTATCGCTCCAGGTCCGCTGGCGCGTGATCTGTCATAGGCCATTCCTTCCGCGCTGCGTTCGGCTCTAACCAGCAGTGAGCGCGCCTTGCGCGACTGCTCGGGCGCGGGTCTCAGTCACCGGGCAAACGAATGACACGGATCTCGGTTTGCTCAGCGCCGGCAGGAGTTGAGAATGTCGGGATGAGCCCAGCCGCCGAGCGCGGAGACGCGCAGACCACCGAATACGAGCCGTCCGACTCGCCGCGCAAGCGCGAATTGCTGGACGCTGCGTACGGCTACGCGCTGACCAACGGGCTGGCCGACTTCGCGCTGCGCCCAATGGCCAAGGCCATCGGTACCAGCCCGAGAGTTTTGCTGTTCCTGTTCGGCTCGAAGGACGGGCTGACCCGAGCTCTGCTGGCCCGAGCCCGCCAGGACGAGCTGGCCGCCCTCGCGACGCTACGCGCCAGCCACCAGCAGGTGGGCCTCGCCGCTACCGGCCGCGAGATCTGGGCTTGGCTCGTCGCTCCGTCCCACCGCGCGCTGTTGTCCCTGTGGCTGGAAGGGTACGCCCGGTCACTGCTGGGGGAGTCTGGGCCGTGGGAGCGCTTCGCCGCCGAGACGGTCGATGACTGGCTAGCCCTGCTCGCCAGCCGCCAACCTGCGAACCGCCGACGCGGCCAGCAGGGAGAGGCGGACCGGACTCTGCTGCTCGCTGTCCTGCGCGGGGCGATGCTTGACGTCCTCGCCACGGGCGACGCGGACCGCGTCACCCGTGCTGTCGAGCGCTATCTGGACAACCTCCCGGCCTGAGCCGTCGAGTGGCGATCTTCCCTCCGGCGGGCTAGCCTCACTTACTGAAACGCTCGTGTCAGTGACTGGGAGGCCGGATATGAGGGACGCGAACGTGGCTATCCGGGACGCCAGCGCGCCTGGTGACCTCGGATGGATGATCATGGCGCACGGCGAGATCTACGCCCGCGAGTATGGCTGGGACTCGAGCTTCGAGGCGCTGGTGGCACGCATCCTCACGGACTTTGCGAACACTGACGATCGTGATCGGGCGCACGCGTGGATCGGCGAGGTCGACGGCCGCAGGGCCGGCTGCGTCATGTGCTGCGCCGAGGACGAGAGCACAGCTGAGCTGCACACACTGCTGGTGGAACCGTGGGCCCGCGGCCATAGCCTGGGCGCCCAGCTGGTCGATCAGTGCCTTGAGTTCGCCCGTGGAGCTGGGTACATGCGGATGAAGCTGTGGACCAATGACCCACTCGTCGCAGCCCGGCACATCTACCTGTCCCGAGGCTTCCGGCTCGTCCGCGAGGAGCCCCACCACAGCTTTGGCATGGACCTGGTCGGCCAGTACTACGAGCTCGACCTACACCAGCCGAGGAGGCCAGAAATAATCGGGTGATGCCGGACAAGCTGGAGCGGGCATTGCTCGCCGTGATTAGCTTGCGCACACTGACGTGCACGGCCCCACCTCGCGGAGACGACAATGATGCGGAGCACTGACCGGATCCTTGCGACGCACACGGGCAAGCTGTTCATGCCCGACGCGGGGAACCAGGCCATGGGTCCGCCGCCTACCCCGCCCGAGCGCGTCGAGTACGAGGTCAACGAGCTCGTGAAGAAGCAGGTTGAGATCGGGATGGACGTGATCTCGAACGGCGAGCCGGCCGGCATCGGCCCTGGCACTGTCTTTCAGCTCGTCGATGGCTTCGAGACGATTCCGCCGGACATCCCGGTCGACGAACCGCAGGTGAGCCTGGAGCGCGTGCGCTGGCTGGGCCGCGACTTCTTCCGGTACGAGGACTTCTACGCGGACATGTTCGCCACCATGATGGGCGCCAACGACAACCCGGTGATGTCGATGCGGACCGTGGTCAGCGGACCGCTGAGGCTGAGGTCGATCGAGCCGTTCGAGCACGATATCCAGCTGTTCAAGAGGGCTCTCGCCGAGCACGCTCCGGATAAGGAGGCGTTCTACTGCGTCATCGCGCCCGAATGGCTCGAGGAGTTCGTCTGGAACGAGTACTACAAGACCGACGACGACTTCGTCGTCGCGCTGACCGAGGTCATGGCGCCGATCTTCAAGACGGTCACGGACAACGGCCTGATCCTCCAGATCGACGACCCGGCCATCAGCCACGACTGGGAAGAGGCGCGTCGGCCGCCGATGTCGGAGGCGGAGTACGAGCGATTCATCATGCTGCGCCTCGACGCGCTGAACGCGGCGCTTGCCGGCATTCCCGAGGACATGATCAGCTTCCATGTCTGCTGGGGCAGCTGGCCGGGCATGCACACCAACGAGGCGCCGCTCAGGCAGATTGCCGAGATGATGCTGACAGTGCATGCCCAGGCCTTCTCGATCGAGTCCGCGAAGTCGACCCACCGGCTCGAGTGGCAGATCTGGCGCGACGAGCTCACGTGGCCGGAGGACAAGATCATTATCCCCGGCGTGGTCGATCACACGACCCCGGTGGTTGAGCCCCCCGAGGTGGTCGCGGACACGATCGTCAACTTCGCTAGCGTTTGCGGCCGCGAGAACGTGATCGCCGGCACGGACTGCGGCATGCGGTGGCACGCGCAGGCCGCGTGGACGAAGTACGAGAACATCGTCAAGGGTGCCGAACTCGCGAGCAGCCGACTCTGGAAGTAGGCCCCTGACCGGCCTGGCGGCTCGCGCGCCCTGGGCCGGGCCAGCCGGAAATTGAGTGTCTCTCGCGTTTCCGCGGGGGGTGCTTCGGGGATGGCTGCGAGGTAATTCTCGTCGCTGCTAGGGGGCACTCATGGGGAAAGAGGCACGCATAGGACTGCTGCTCACCGGCACTGCCATGCTGCTGGCCGTCATGGTCGACTGGGTCGTCGAGGAGCTCGGACCGAAAACGCAAATCGGATCGCGCTCGCACTGAGCAGACAGCCCGAGACTGAGAGCCGAGCGCGCCGGTGGCGCGCTCGGCTCTGCGTCGTCCGAGTCGGCTCTGCGCCGCACGGGGTCAGGCTTTTCTGCGGTTGAGCTTCCGCGCGAGACCGCGTCCTTGAGTCGGGCCGGCTGTGAGCCGACAGGTACCACGCCGGCCACCCGCCGCGCGTCGACAGGTTCCCGCCAGTGACGCCGCCGCACCCCGGCATCGGGTTGGATGTGAGCCATGCGCGTACGTCTCGCCTACGGCGACAGCGGTCTGGACATCGAGGTGCCTGACCAGGCGGAGGTGGTCTATCCCAAGGCGGCCCCGGCGGTCCAGGACAGCGCCGCGGCACT
>JASHSZ010000318.1 GCA_030040815.1 Streptosporangiaceae bacterium | reverse complement strand
CCGCGCAGAAGCGAAGTGCGTCCTCTGGCATGCTGTTGTCCGGCTCGACTGGCCGCGCTTTCTATCGGCCTCGGTGACTTGGAGCTCGACACACCTCGCTGCGCTCGCGTCCGGCGGGAGGAGCGCGTCCGGCAGTGGTTCCGACTTGCCGTTTACTCAGCACCAAACGCGGGCCCGAAACCGTCGGGCGGAGCTGGGCGACTCGGCGTCGCTAGATGCAGTGCTGGCACCTGAGCGGATGACAAGCTGGCTAGCGGCGCGCGCCCATCTACGTTGCACGGACGCACGGCTATTGTTAGGCCGGTGCGGATCGCTACCTGGAACGTCAACTCGGTCAAGCAGCGCGTGCCGCGGCTGCTGCCGTGGCTGGACGAGCGCCAGCCGGACGTGGCGTGTTTGCAGGAGACCAAGCTTTCCGACGATGCCTTCACCGATCTGCTGGGTAAGGACCTGGAAAGCCGCGGCTATGAGATGGCCCAGCACGGCGAGCCGCGGTGGAACGGCGTGGCCATTCTGTCCAGGGTGGGCCTCGACGACGTCGTTCCCGGTCTCGAGGGCGAGCCGGGTTTCCCCAAGCCGGAGGCCCGCGCGATCGCGGCAACCTGCGGCGGCATCCGGGTGGTGTCGGTCTATGTGCCGAACGGCCGCGAGCCCGGCTCCGATCACTACCGCTACAAGCTGGACTGGCTGGCCGTCCTTGAGCAGTCCGTCCGGGCCACGCCGGATGCCACGATCGTCTGCGGTGACATGAACATCGCGCCGAGCGATGCCGACGTTTTCGA
This sequence comes from Streptosporangiaceae bacterium, assembly GCA_030040815.1. Next base: position 2,564 of record JASHSZ010000318.1, on the reverse strand, counting down.
TCCCGCGGCTTACGTGGGCCAGACGCATGTCACCGAGCCCGAGCGCGCCGCGCTGGCCAGCCTCCAGTCGACCGGGCTGCACGACGTGGTCCGAGACCACTGGCCGGACCGGCGCGTGTTCACGTACTGGGACTACCGGGCCGGGATGTTCCATCAGGACCTCGGCATGCGCATCGACCTGGTGCTCGCCACCAGCGCGGTGGAGAGCCGGGTCAAGGCCGCGTGGGTGGACCGGCAGGCGCGCAAGGGCACCGGGCCGAGTGACCACGCACCGGTGATCATCGACCTGGACGAGGCGCCAGACGGCGACATCGGGCCCGTGGTGCCGCCGCCCTCCGCCTCGGGTGCCAAGAAGCGCTCCTTCCAGCTGCCGCAGTCGCGCTGACCGGTATGTTCGCTCCGTGACGGAAGACGCGGGCCTCGACCCAGAATTTCAAGCGCCGGCCTTCCGGCAGCGCCCGTATCAGCCGCCGCCCGGCGCGACCGACATTCTGCTGGTGCGGCACGGGCAGTCACAGCCCTACGTCGACGGCTTCCTCTTCGACCTGATCGACGGGCAGGGCGACCCGCCGTTGTCGGCCGACGGCGAAGCTCAGGCGCTGCGCGTGTGCGCACGGCTGTCCAGTTTCGGCATCAACGCGATCTACGTCTCCACGATGCGCCGAACCGCACAGACCGCCGCGCCGCTTGTCGACGCGCTCGGACTGGTCCCTACCGTCGAGGCTGGCCTTCGCGAAGTGCACCTGGGCGAGTGGGAAGGCGGCGTGTTCCGCAAGAACGTGGCGGAGGGCCATCCGACCGCCCTGCGGATGATGACAGAGGAGCGCTGGGACGTCATTCCCGGCGCCGAGCCTGCCGGCGAGTTCGCCGCCAGGGTCCGCCGGGTGATCGAGCGAATTGCCGCTGCGCACCCGGGCCAGCGCGTGGCCGCGTTCACGCATGGTGGCTTCATTGGCCAGGCGCTCGCCATCGCCGCCTCTTCTCGGCCGTTCGCGTTCACCGGCGCGGAGAACGGCTCCATCTCCAGGATCGTCATCACCCCGGAGCGCTGGATCGTGCGGCTCTACAACGACGCTGCGCACTTGGCCGCCTGAGCGACAATTGTCGCTACTCGCTGATTCACTGGCTTCATGGCGGAACGCGGATCCGGCGACCCGGCTGCCTTTAGCACCCGGCCGTTGACGCCCGCGACCTGGCCCGACCTCGACCGGCTGTTCGGCCTGCCGGGCGGTTCGATCGTGCGGGGCTGCTTTTGCATGCACTACCGCCTGACCGGACCCCGTCCCGCTGACGCTCAACCTAAGCGGGAGATGCGCGACCTGGTCGACAGCGGCGTCGTACCGGGCCTGCTCGGCTATCTCGATGGGGCGCCCGTCGGCTGGATCAGCCTGGGACCGCGACCGGAGTACCTGCGGCTTCGCCGGTCTTCGGTCATGAAGCCGGTCGACGACGCGCCGGTGTGGTCGGTGGTCTGCAGCTACGTGGCGAGGCCGTATCGCGGCCGCGGCGTGCAGCACGCGCTGCTGGCAGCGGCGATCGGGCACGCCCGCGATAGCGGCGCGACCATCCTCGAGGCCTACCCGGTCGACAAGGCCGAGCGGAGTCACGACGACTTCATGTTCTTCGGCTCGCGCAGCTTGTTCGAGCGCGCCGGGTTCACCGAGGTGGTCCGCCGGTCGCCGGCACGGCTCGTGATGCGGCTGACGCTCGCCTGAGCAGTCCCGCCAAGCGGCGCCGGCAACACGGACCGCGGAGAACAATGGGGCCAAGACCGGCTCAGGGGCCGGTCTGCTGCAGACGTCCCGGCCGCCGAAGGGATCCGCCATGATCGAGCCGTACCAAGCCGTCGGCCTAGTCCCGACGATGCGCGGTATCCGCAGCCGCGACGACATCCAGGTGAACCTTGAGCACATCTCGCACCTGATCAAGGCGGCGTCATGGCTATCCAGCCTGGACCTGCCGGTCCGCCTCATCGCGATCCCCGAGGGCAGCCTGCAGGGCTTCAATGACGAAGTGCTCGACCTCGACCACGAGGACTTCGCCCGCGAGTGCGCGATCGACGTTCCCGGCCCGGAGACCGACTATCTCGGCGCGCTGGCCCGCAAGTGGGATGCCTTCGTGATGGCACAGGCGAAAGCCCGGCATCCGGAGTTCCCCGGCCGGTTCTTCAACGTCGGTTTCGTGCTGAATCCCGACGGCGAGCTGGTCCTGCGGCATCACAAGGTCGTCCCGCTGCTGCCCGTCGAGCACTCGGTCACGCCGCACAACGTGTGGGACCGCTGGATCGAGCTCTACGGCCGGACGCTCGACGCCTTCTACCCGGTAGCCGACACGGCGATCGGCCGGCTCGGCTTCCTGATGGCCAACGAGGGCTCCTACCCGGAGAACGCGCGCGGGCTCGCGATGAATGGCGCCGAGGTGGTCTACCGCGGCCCTTATCCGCATCCCCACGTCGGCAACGGCCTGTTCGAGATCCAGAACCGAGCGCGCGCGCTGGACAACAACTTTTACCTGATCGCCTGCAACGTCGGCACCTACTACCTCGACGCCGACTCCGACATCCC
>JASHSZ010000317.1 GCA_030040815.1 Streptosporangiaceae bacterium | reverse complement strand
GTGAACGTCCGCGGGGTGTTCCTGGGCATCCGGGCAGCGTTCCGGCAGTTCGCGGCCCAGGCCTCCGGCCAGGATGGCGCCGCCGACGGCGGCGCCGTCGTCATCACGGCATCCATAGGCAGCCTGCGCGGCAGCGCCGACTTGCTGCCCTATCAGACCTCCAAGCACGCGGTGCTGGGCCTGCTGCACGGCGCGGCCGTGTACGGCGGACCGCTCGGCATCCGGGTCAACGCGGTGGCGCCGGGGATCGTGCCGACCGACCTGTTCGCCGCTACGCCTGACGCACCGGGCGGCAAAGCCGACATGACGCGGCGGGCCAGCACCACGCCGCTGCGAAGGGCCGGCACCGCCGACGACATCGCCGCCGTCGTCGCGTTCCTGCTCAGCGCCGACGCAGCGTACATGACGGGCCAGGTGGTGTCGGCCGACGGCGGCGCCAGCATCGTCAGTTCGGTCCGCCCCTCCGGCGGCGCGGGCGCCTGGGACACCGACGCCCACGACCGGGCGCTGTACGGCAAACGGATCCGCCCGACATCGGCGGAGCCCGGCCGGAGCCTCCGGAGCGGTCCCACCCGGTGACTAGCGACGCGCGGGACGGAAGGACGGCAGGTGAGCGATCAGCACATAGGCTTCGTCGGCCTCGGCAACATGGGCGGACGGATGACCAGGCGGCTGGTGGATGCCGGCCACGCGGTACTCGGCTATGACCCGGTGCCGGGCCGGGCCGCGACAGCCGGCGCGGAACCGGCGGCATCGGTCCAGGAGGTCGTGCGCGGTAGCGACTGCGTGCTGCTGTCCCTGCCAGACAGCTCCGTGATCGAGGCTGTCATCCGCGGCGACGGCGGGGTAGTGGCCGCGGGCCGACCGGGCCAGGTCGTCGTGGACCTCAGCACGGCCGCGCCGAGCTCATCGATCGCGTTGCACCGCGAGCTTGCCGCGCGGGGCATCGAGTTCCTCGACGCCGGCATCTCCGGCGGGGCCGCGGCGGCCGAACGCGGCACACTCACCATCATGGTCGGTGGCAGCGCGGCGGCACTGGCGTCCGTCTCCTGGGCGCTGGAGCCGATCGCCAGCAAAGTCGTGCACATGGGCGGCGCCGGCTCCGGCCACGTCACCAAGGTCCTCAACAACTTCCTCAACGCGGTCAGCCTGGCCGCGACTGCGGAGGTGATGCTCGCTGCCAAGAAGGCGGGGCTGGACCTCAGTCGAGTCCTCGATGTGATCAACGCCAGCAGCGGAGTGAACTTCGCCAGTCTGAACCGGTTCCCGCACATCATCCGGGGCGACTACCTCGAGGGCGGACTCACCAGCGGCCTGATGACAAAGGACCTCAACCTCTACGTGAGCTTGCTGGCCGAGCTGGGCATGCCGTCCGTGCTGTCGGCCGGACCACTGGCAGCATTCGGACTTGCCGACAGCCTTGGCTATCGCGACGAGATCAGCAACCGGGTGGTGGACGCGCTCGGCGACATCGCCGGGGGCATCCGGCTCTACAACGACGAAGGGGACGCCGGCGAGGCGGGTGCATGACATGGAGATCATTAAGCGCAGCAACGGCACCGCGGCACCCACCGAGCTGCGGACCGCCACGTTCACCGGAGTCGTCTACGGTGACCCCCTCCTGGACGGCACCCAGGGCGTGGCGGTGACGAACGTCTTCTTCGCTCCGGGCGCTCGGACATACTGGCACTCGCACGCCGGCGGCCAGGTGCTGCATGTGGTATCCGGCAGCGGCCTGATCGGAGTCGACGGCGAGCCGCCGCGCCCGCTTGGCGCAGGCGACGTGGTCTGGGCGCCGCCTGGCGAGCTGCACTGGCACGGCGGCGGCCCGGCCACCGCGTTGCTGCACCTCGCGGTGTCGCTGGGCGCCACCACCTGGGGCCAGCCGGTGTCCGATGCCGACTACGGCCACGGCCGGTGACGGCGATCCACGGCGCCGGGGAGACGCCGGGCCGGGCCATCGGGTTCGTAGGACTCGGCAACATGGGCGAGCCGATGGTCCGCAGGCTCGCCGCGGCCGGGCACACAGTGCTGGCGTTCGATGCGGCCGAGCACGCACGGGACCGGCTGGCCGATACGGCGGGCGTTACCATCACGAAGACCGCCGCCGACGTCGCGGTGGGCGCAGACATGGTGATCCTGATGCTGCCCGATTCGAGCGTCGTCGAGCAGGTGCTGCTGACAGACGGCCTGCTGGAGCGGGTCACGCCGCCGACGCTGGTGGTCGACATGAGCTCGTCCGAGCCAGCCCGAACCCGCGCGCTCGCCGAGCGGGCGGCACGCACGGGCCGCACGCTTGTCGACGCGCCGGTGTCCGGCGGCGTCATCGGCGCGCGCAGCGGATCCCTCACGATTATGACCGGCGGTCCGGCCGAGGTCCTTGCTGCCGTCCGCCCGGTCCTTCAGGTGCTCGGCACCAAGGTGGTGCACGCCGGAGACATCCCCGGTGCCGGACACGCGATCAAGGCGCTCAACAACCTCATGTCGGCGGCGCATCTGCTGGTCAGCTCGGAGGCGATCCTGGCGGGGGAGGCTTTTGGTCTCGACCCTGAGGTGATGCTCGACATCGTCAATACCTCCAGCGGCAAGAGCTGGTCGACCGAGCTGAAGTGGCCGCGGTACATTCTGCCGGCCGCGTACAACTCCGGGTTCAGCATGCAGTTCATGGTCAAGGACATCAGGATCGCGCTCGGTCTCGCCGAGGCCGGCGGAATCCCTGCGCCGGGTTCTCGCGCGGTGGTGGAGACCTGGTCTGTCGCGACGCACGAGATGCCGCCAGGCGCCGATCACACCGAGATCGCCCGGTGGCTTGAGCAGAACCGGAACTAGCAGATGGCGCTAACCCAGCGGCAGCAGCAGATCAAAGACGAGTTCATCGCGCTGCAGGGCACGTGGAGCACCGCGTGGCAGAAGGTCCTCGAACTCGACGACGAGTTCTTGCGCGCTTACCTGGCCTGGTCGGCCGTCCCGCTGCGCAAGCGCGAGCTGGAGCCGAAAGTCAGGGAGTTCATCTTCATCGCGGCCGACGCCGCCGCGACGCACCTGTATGAGCCGGGTATCCGGCAGCACGTCCGGGCGGCGCTGAACCTCGGTGCCTCGGCCGCCGAGGTGATGGAGGTCCTCGAGCTGACGAGCACGCTTGGCATCCACGCCTGCAACATCGGCATCCCGCTGCTGATCGAGGTGCTGACTGAGGAAGGCAAGCAGGCCGGGCCTGCGCCGCTGTCGCCGCATCAGGAGCAGCTCAGGGCCGAGTTCACCGCGAGCCGCGG
>JASHSZ010000316.1 GCA_030040815.1 Streptosporangiaceae bacterium | reverse complement strand
CGCTTCCTTGACTGTGCGTTCCGCCGGGTGTCGATCAGCGATGGGCGGCTCTCGCGCGCGAGCCTGCGCGACGTGTGGCTGCGAGATGTTCGTTTGACCGGCACCATCCTGGCCGAGAGTTCGTGGCAGGACGTCACCGCGGCCGACTCGAGCCTGGCCGGCGTCCAGGTGTTCGGGGCCGCGTTGCGGCGCGTGGTGTTCAGCGGCTGCAAGCTCGACTCGGTCAACTTCCGGGGCGCGCGGCTGACGGATGTCGTCTTCGACCGCTGCATCCTGCGAGATGTCGATTTCACCGGCGCGACCCTGGAGGCCTGCGCGTTTCCCGGCGCCGAGCTCACCAGAGTCGATCTCACCAAGATCACCATGGCGCGGACAGACCTGCGGGGAGCCTCGCTCGGGCTTGTCATCGACTCCGATTCCCTGCGCGGTGCGATCATCAGCTCAGCGCAGCTGGCCATCGTGGCGCCAGTGCTGGCGGTAACGCTCGGCATTGTCATCGATGACGAGCCGCCGGGCAGCTAGGGTCTCGAACAGCCCGCGTCCATCAGGGCTCGTCGGGTCGGGCCAGCGAGGCCGGATCCGGCTGCTGCCTGGGCAGCACCACCTCGGCCGAGACGTCGGCAGCGAGCCGCAGGATGTCGCCGTCGGCGAGCCGGACGCTGATGCCAGGCAGTACCCGGTCGCCGTTGACGAACGTGCCATTGGTCGAGTTCTCGTCCCGAATGCTGGCGTGACCGCTGTCGTCCACGGAGACGGTCGCGTGTCGCCTGGAGACGTTCTCATACTGCGCGAAGGCCGCCGCCACCAGGGATTCTGCCGGGTCACGGCCGAGCAGTACGGTGGTTCCGGCCGGTACCTCGACGTTTCCGGTCGGGAACGACAGCCGGAGTACCGTCGACGAGATCGGGCCGGTGCGCTCGGCGGGGCGCAGATACTCCTGCATCACCGTGCTGGCGGCGGGCACGTCGTCGTCCCTGGCGCCCCACGGCAGGTTGGCCCCGCAGGTGAAGCAGATCAGGTCGTCCACCTTCACCTCAGCCGCGCAGTGGGGGCACGTCAGCGTCGTATTCACAGGTCCTCCCAGACTTCACGGTCGGCAGCCCGGCCAGCCAGCCGCAGCAACGCTCGGACGAGAGATTAACGCCCCGGGCGCTGGCGATGTGCCACGCCTCCGGCCCTGATCCGCCTCCAAGTCCCTGACCAGGAGTGATGCCGGTACGATCCCAGCATGGTCGGCTTCACGCTCAGCGCAGAGCAAGAGGCGCTCCGATCCACCGTCGAGCAGTTCGCTCGCGAGGTGGTCGCACCGGTGATCGGGGGTCACTACGAGCGGGGCGAGTTCCCGTACGACATCGTGGCCAAAATGGGCAAATTGGGCCTGTTCGGATTGCCGTTCCCGGAGGACTACGGCGGCATGGGGGGCGACTACTTTGCCCTCTGCCTGGCGCTGCACGAGCTGGCCAGGGTCGACTCCTCGGTGGCTATCACGCTGGAGGCCGCGGTCGCGCTCGGCGCGATGCCCATCTACCGTTTCGGGTCGGAGGCGCAAAAGGATCGCTGGCTGCCCGAGCTCTGTCAGGGCGATCGGCTGGCCGCGTTCGGGCTGACTGAGCCGGGTGGCGGCTCTGACATTCCGGGCGGAATGCGGACGACGGCCCGCCTTGACGGCGACGAGTGGACCATTGACGGGTCCAAGGCGTTCATCACCAACGCGGGCACCGCGATCACCTCGGTAGTGAGCGTGCTGGCCTGGACCGGGCGGCCGGCCGAGCGGCCAGGCGGGATGCGTGAGATCTCCGCGATCATGGTGCCGACGGGGACCGCTGGCCTCACCGTCGGCGCGGAATACTCGAAAGTGGGGTGGCGCGCGTCGGACACGCGCGAGCTGACCTTGTCAGGCTGCCGGGTGCCGCGGGAGAACCTGCTGGGGGAGTGCGGCCGCGGATACGCGCAGTTCCTGCAGACGCTCGATGAGGGCAGGGTCGCGATCGCGGCGCTATCGGCGGGGCTGGCAGCAGGCTGCGTCGACGAGTGCCTGCGCTACGTCCGCGAGCGGACGGCCTTCGGTCACGCACTTGGCCACTACCAGGCCATCCAGTTCAAGATCGCGGATATGACGGCGAGAGCGCACCTAGCGCGGCTGGCCTGGTACGACGCGGCGGCCCGGCTCGTCGCGGGAGAGCCGTTTAAGTCGGAGGCCGCGATCGCGAAGCTGACCTGCGCCAACGCGGCGATGGACAACGCCAGGGACGCCACACAGATCTTCGGCGGCTACGGCTTCATGAACGAGTTCCCGGTCGCCAGGTTCTACCGGGACGCGAAGGTGCTGGAGATCGGCGAGGGCACCTCCGAGGTCCAGCGGATGGTCATCGCGCGCCAGCTGGGCCTGGAGCAGTCCTAGTCGGTGTCCCGACCGGGCACCGACTAGCCGTTTGGCTTGATGATCATGGGTGGTACGGACGGCGCCGCAAGGGACCCGAACATGTCAAAGTTCGACATGAGGCGTACCACTCGCTCCAGGTTGATCGCGCTGGTCGAGGTCGGATAGCTGCCTATGGTGGACAGGTCGGCGTCCGCCACCGTCATTCCCGTCGCCTGCGGCAGGATCTGCTGGACCTGGCCGGCCATTGCCGCCTCCGTCTGCGCCTTGGCCAGGGCCGCCTGGAAGTCGGCCACAGTCGGCGAGTTGGCGTTGACCCAGGCCTTCGTCGCAACGTAGCCGGTCAGCGGCAGGCTCGCGGTGGAACCGCTGCAGGCATCCAAGACCACGCTGGCCCCGAACTGGCTCTCTGCCTCGTAGATGTATGGCTCGCTCAGCACGGCAGCGCTCAGGCGGTGCTGTGCCAGCTCGGTGACCTCTTGCTGCTGCGACATCGGAACCCAGCTGACGGACTGGGCGTCGTTCCCGAGGTAGTTCGTCAGGACCTGGGCGGCGGCGGCAGCATCGAGGCTCACCGGGTGGCCCGAGTCGGTGAGACCCGGCAGCACCTGCTCGTCAGGCACGCCGACGCTCTGGTTCGCCAGCAGGGCTGGCGAAGTAATAGGCGAGCCGGGCCAGGTGAGCACCTCCAACACGCCCGCCGAGGCGTCGTAGCCGTCGCTCAGGATCCGCAGGTCGGGACTTTGAGCCTGCGCAGCGAAGATGCTGGCGTAGTCGCTCGCCGCGATGTTGGCCTTGCCATCCGCAAGGGCGCTGAGCTCGGCGCCCGCGGTCGAGAAGTTATCGATGACGACGTGGGTCAGGCCCTCAGCGGCGAACATCCCGTCCCGTTCCGCGAGATACAGCGGAGCTGTGTCGACTCCCGGAATGGCAGCGATCGTGAGGGTGGATGACACGGTGGCACCAGGGCTTCCAGCGCTACTGCAGCCGACCACGAGCAGGACGGTGAGCCCAGCGGCCGCGGCCAGCAGGCCCGGGCCCCGGGGACCTCGGCCGCTCCAGTGCGGCCCTGGGGCGTGGGCATGCCTCATGACACTCCTTGCGCCGTTCTGGGATACTTGCTGCACATCTTTCCGGCCAGCTAAGGCGAGGAACCGGACAGTTCCTGAACATGGGCGATGCGGCAGAGAGTACCGTATTGCTGCCAGGAGGCCCGTCAAACGCAACGTTACATCGGTTTTTCCCGTTTGTATGTGTATTGACGCAGGTTACCGGGTTACGAGCTAGAGTTGCCCTGGCTGTGTGACCGACTGCACCCAAAGCAGGGTCGTTATCTGGGAGGTTAGCCATGTCGGCAGCGCCGCGCGGCGCGACGGCTGCCCCCATATCGCGGCTATCAGGTGAGGGGTTCAGAGACAGTGCCGTCCCGAGTTAAGAAGGTCCGCAGCGCTGCCCCGGCCCGCCCCCGGGTCCGCCCTGCGACCCCGGGCACCCGCTCCGCGCAGCAGGCCCGGCCCGCATCGCCGCCGCCCACCGACCGATCCGCGCGCGGCGCCCCGGC
>JASHSZ010000315.1 GCA_030040815.1 Streptosporangiaceae bacterium | reverse complement strand
ACCGTGGCGGGCAGGGACAAGCGGTCCATGATCTTCCCTGTCAAGCGGCTGGCCGAGCTGGGCTTCGAGATCTGGGCGACCCGCGGAACCGGAGAGGTTCTGCGCCGTAACGGCGTTCATGCCACCATCGTCCGTAAGCATAGTGAGGGGCCTGGGCCGGACGGCGAGCCGACGATTGTCGAACGGATTCTCGACGGCCAGGTAGACCTGATCGTGAACACGCCGTACGGCGGACCGGCACAGCGCGGTTTCCGGCGGGACGGGTACGAGATCCGGACCGCGGCCGTCCGGCGGGCTATCCCGTGCATCACCACGGTGCAAGGACTGTGGGCGGCCGTGCAGGGCATCGAGGCCATCGACAGAGACGAGGTGAGCGTGCGGTCGCTTCAGGAGCACGCGGCGCGCCTGCGCACGGTGGCAAGCCCGGACGAGACGGCGCCGCACCCGGACGCCGCCGTCGGCAGCGCGCAGCCCGGCGCGGGGACCCGATGACGCACGGCGAACTGCAGGCCCAGGCGGGCCCGGTACAGGTGCGCGGAACGGTCCTGACGGTCCGTCCGGTAGACGCCTACTACGCCATGACGCTGGTCGCCCCGGCAATCGCGGCGCGATTCCGGCCCGGCCAGTTCATCACCCTGGCGGTCGGCGGCCCGGACACCTCGATGATGCTGAGCAGGGCGTTCGCCATCCACGACGTCCGGCCCGACCACGGCGGTACGGTGGAATTCGTGTTTGCGGTGCGCGGCCGCGGCACACAGTGGCTCGCGGAGCGCCGGGCCAGGGACGTGCTGGACGTCACCGGACCGCTGGGGCGGCCGTTCCCGCTGCCGCGCGACCCGGCGAACTGCCTGCTCATCGGCGGCGGCTACGGCAGCGCGCCGCTGTTCGCCCTAGCGGCGCGGCTGCGCGAGCGCGGGTGTGAGATCGACTTCCTGCTCGGGGCCGGTACCGGGGATCGGGTATTCGGCGCGCTGACCGCGCGGCGTACCGGCCGGTCAGCGGCCATCACCACCGAGGACGGCTCGCTCGGCAGCCGCGGGCTGGTGACCGACCTACTGGACCAGTTCATCCACGACGGTCGAACCGACGTCATCTATGCGTGCGGGCCCATGCCGATGCTCCGGCAGGTGACCGTCCTCGCCCGCCGCTACGACATCCCTGTCCAGGTCGCGGTCGAGGAAGCGATGGCCTGCGGCGTGGGCGTGTGCATGACGTGCGTGCTGCCCGTCATCGGGTCGGACGGCATCACGCGGATGTCCCGGTCGTGTGTGGACGGGCCGGTTTACCGGGGTGAGCAGGTGCGCTGGGACGACGTCGGCACCATTCCGTTTGATGCGTTCGGCGCGCCCGGCTGGGAGCCGCGCGCCCACCGCGCTGCCCTGGCGCAAGGTCGCGGCGGGCAGGCTGCGGACGGCCAGGGCGGGACCGGGCTGGCTGCGGACGGCCAGGGCGGGACCGGGCTGGCTGCGGACGGGCAGGGCGGGACCGGGCTGGCTGCGGACGGCCAGGCTGCGGACGAGCAGCAGGGGGAGCCGGCTGTGGTCGGCGGTGCGGGGCAGGTGGCTGTGACCGGGCAGGCGGGCGGCCCGGCTGGCGCTCCGCAGCAGAGTCGGGTCGCTGGCGCTGGTGAGGCCGGCGCACGCGGGGGCGGCGCGCGCGGCAGGGGCGCGAGAAGGCAGGGCCATGGCGGTTGACCTGCGGACCAGGCTCGGTCACGTCGAGCTGCCCAACCCGATCATGACCGCGTCCGGGTGCGCCGGAGCAGGCCGCGAGCTCGCTCAGTTCATGGATGTGTCGAAGCTGGGCGCCGTCGTCACCAAGTCGGTCATGCTCGGTGCGAGATCGGGGCGGCCGACTCCGCGGATGGCCGAGACGCCGAGCGGAATGCTGAACTCCATCGGGTTGCAGGGGCCGGGGATCGACGCCTTCCTGCGGCGCGACCTGCCCTGGCTGCTATCCCGCGGGGCGCGCGCGGTGGTGTCCATCGCCGGCGGTACGGTCGGCGAATATGCCGACCTGGCCGCGCGGCTGTCGGACGCGGCGGGCGTCACTGCGATCGAGGTCAACATCTCGTGCCCGAACGTTGAGCACCGTGGTCAGGTGTTCGCGTGCAATCCCGCCGACGCCGCAGCGGTGGTCGAGGCTGTTCGCAGCCAGGCCAGGTATGACATCCCGGTGTTCGCCAAGCTCTCGCCCGACGTCACCGACATCGTGGAGATCGCGAAGGCGTGCGTATCCGCGGGTGCGGACGGGCTTTCGATGATCAACACGCTGCTGGGTATGGTCATCGACACCGACACCATGCGCCCGCACCTCGCCGGGATGACCGGCGGCCTGTCCGGGCCGGCCATCCGGCCTATCGCGGTGCGCTGCATCTGGCAGGTCCGCGAGGCGCTGCCCAGCGTGCCCATCATCGGCATGGGCGGCGTACGGACCGGGCAGGACGCGCTGGAGCTAATCCTGGCGGGCGCCGCCATGGTCAGCGTGGGGACCACGATCTTCCATGACCCGTCCGCGTGCACGCGGATCCTGCGTGAGCTCGAGGAGGAGCTGAGCGGTCGTGGCGTCGAGCGGCTGGCGGACGTCGTCGGGCTCGCCCATCAGCCCAAGGCGGCGCTCACCGGTCGCTCCGCGAGCCCCAGTGGCAGAACGAGGAGGATCTGATGGCCGACCGAGCGCCGATCGCCGTCGCCCTGGACGCGCCGGACCTGGATTCCGCCGCGCGATGCGCCAGCCTCGTCACACCCCACGTCAGCGCGCTGAAGATCGGGCTTGAGCTGTATCTGCGCTACGGCCCCAGCGTGGTCGCGTCGGTCCGCGGGGCCAGTGGTGCGCAGATCTTCCTGGACCTGAAGCTGCACGACATCCCGGCCACGGTCGCTGGCGCGGCGCGCGCGGTTGCCCGGCTGCGGCCGGCAATGCTGACCGTGCACGCCGCCGCGGGCGCGGCCGCGATCACGGCGGCGGCCGAGGCGATCCCGGCCACCAGGATCGTCGCGGTGACCGTGCTCACCTCACTGGGGGAGTCAGACCTGGACCGGATTGGCATCGCCGGTCCGGTGAGCGGCGCGGTCCGGCGGCTGGCGGCATTGGCGGTCGAGGCCGGCGCCCGCGGCCTGGTGTGCTCGCCGCATGAGGTCGCGGCGGTGCGCCGCGAGGTGGGTAACGACATCATGCTGATCACGCCTGGCGTGCGGCCGGCTGGCGCGGATATCCATGACCAGGCCCGGGTCGCGACGCCGCAAGAGGCACTGCGGTCGGGGGCCGACCTGCTCGTGATCGGTCGGCCCATCACCGGTGCGGCCGATCCGGGCGCGGCAGCCGCGGCCATCGCGGCGTCACTACGCCGGGCCGACCCGGTGACGACCGGTCAGTAGCTACTGTCCACGGCTTCGCTTAGCTCCGTGCGCCGAATACGTGTCGGCGGTAACGGCGCAGCTAGTGCGCTGCGATGTGTCGCAGAAAGGCAACGAACCCTTGCGCACGCTGCGGAAACGCCATTACGCTGGGTGCACGCAACTGTACTTGGCGTGATATTGGATAATTTGTGCCCGCCCAAACGGGAGTTCGCGTTGCCGACGCTGGCTGAACTCGCTAGTTTCCCCTCGCGGAGCGTCTTTTTCGATACGAAACCCGAGGTGACCTCGCGTGGCTCTTCCTCCACTTACTCCCGAGCAGCGGGCAGCGGCGCTTGAAAAGGCAGCCCAGGCCCGCAAGGACCGTGCAGAAGTCAAGGCCAAGCTCAAGCACGGCTCGACCACGCTGCCCCAGGTGCTCAAGGAGGGGCAGACCGATGAAGTTGTGGGCAAGATGAAGGTGTCTGCGCTACTCGAGTCCATGCCGGGCGTCGGCAAGGTGCGGGCCAAGCAGATCATGGAGCGGCTGGGTATCGCCGAGTCCCGGCGGGTCCGTGGCCTTGGCGCCAACCAGCGCAGTGCCCTGGAAACCGAGTTCGGCGGCGATATCTGATCGACACCGGCAGCGCACGGAGGGGGGCCGCGGGCGGCATGCTGGCAGCCGAGTCGCGCCAGCCGCACCGCGGCACCCTCGCCCCGGCGCTGCTGACCGTGCTATCCGGCCCGTCCGCTGTCGGGAAGAGCACGGTCGTGGCCCGGTTGCGCGCCGAGTACCCGCAAATCTGGCAGTCCGTGTCCGTGACGACCCGCCCGCCGCGGTCGGGCGAGCGCGACGGCCGCGAGTACCACTTCATCTCCGAGCCGGAATTCGAGGCAATGGCCGCGCGCGGCGACCTGCTGGAGTCGGCGCGCTACGTTGGCTACCGGTACGGCACCCCGCGCGCACCGGTTGAGGAACAGCTGAACCGCGGCGTCCCGGCTCTGCTGGAAATCGACGTAGCAGGCGCTAGGCAGGTCCGGGCGGCGGTTCCGGCCGCCCTGCTGGTCTTTCTTGCCCCGCCCTCGTGGGAGGAGCTGGAACGCAGGCTGCTGGGCCGGAATACCGAGTCCGCCGAGGTCATCGCCCGGCGGCTAGAGGCCGCCCAGGCGGAGCTTGCCGCCGAGCGTGAGTTCGACATCACCCTCGTCAACACGTCTGTCGGGGACGTGTGCACGCAGCTGGTAAACTTGATTTTCGCCCAGGGGGCAGGTGCCGATACCGACAGTGCCCGGCAGGGCTTTTCGTGCAATTCGGAGCTGGAAGGCACAGGGTGGCAGCGACTCCGGCAATAGAAGGCATCATCAACCCGCCGATCGACGATCTGCTCGATGTGGTGGAGAGCAAGTACGCGCTGGTGATCATGGCGTCGAAGCGGGCGCGGCAGATCAACGCCTACTATGCGCAGCTCGGTGAGGGGCTGCTGGAGTACGTCGGGCCGCTCGTGGAGACCAGGGTCCAGGAGAAGCCGCTGTCGATCGCACTGCGCGAGATCAGCGACCGCCTGCTCACCGCAGAGGCGCCCGAGCAGCCCGCTTAGGCGCGCAGGCCCGGCGCGCTGTGCGAATCGTTCTCGGCGTCTCGGCCGGGATTGCCGCCTACAAGGCCTGTGAGCTGCTCCGGCTGTTCACCGAGTCCGGGCACCAGGTCAGGGTGGTGCCAACGCCCGCAGCGCTGAACTTTGTGGGCGCAGCGACGTGGGCGGCGCTCTCCGGCCAGCCGGTCGAGGTCACGCCCTGGGAGTCGGTGCACGAGGTACCGCACGTCCGGCTGGGGCAGCAAGCCGATCTGGTGATGGTCGCCCCGGCCAGCGCCGATCTGCTGGCCCGCGCCGCGCTCGGCATGTCCGACGACCTACTCACCGCGGTGCTGCTGACCGCGCGCTGCCCGGTCGTCTTCGCTCCGGCCATGCACACCGAGATGTGGGAGCACCCTGCGACTCGCGCCAACGTGGCTACGCTGCGCGCCCGTGGCTGCCTCGTGCTCGACCCTGCCTCAGGCCGGCTGACTGGCGCCGACAGCGGACCCGGCCGGCTGCCGGAGCCATCAGAGTTGCTCGCCGTCGGCCAGCGTGTGCTGGCCCGCGGCGCGCGTGCCTTCGGCACCGACCTCGCCGGGCGGACCTTTGTGGTGTCGGCCGGCGGCACCAGGGAAGAACTCGACCCGGTCCGATACCTCGGCAACTGGTCATCGGGCCAGCAGGGCTATGCACTGGCCCGGACTGCGGCCAGTCGCGGCGCCCAGGTCACGCTCGTGGCCGCGAACACCGAGCTGCCGGATCCGGCCGGCGTTCGGGTGATCAGGGTCAGGTCGGCGGCCCAGCTGCGCGAGGCGGTGCTGGCCGCAGCTCCGGCGGCGGACGCGATCGTGATGGCGGCGGCTGTTGCCGACTTCCGGCCTGCCGTGCGGAGCGCCGTCAAGATCAAGAAGACCGGCGCTCAGCCCGATCCCATCGTGCTGGCGGAGAACCCCGACATCGTCCGCGACCTTGTCGCCGCCCGGCAGCGCCCCGGTCAGCTGATCGTCGCGTTCGGTGCGGAGACCGGCGACGTGCTCGCGAACGGGCGGGAGAAGCTGGCGCGGAAAGGGTGCGACTTGCTCGTCGTCAACCAGGTGGGGAACGGGCTGGCCTTCGGCACTGCCGACAACGAGGTCGCAGTGCTCAGCACCGATGGCACTGAGGTCAAGCTGTCGCGTGCGCCCAAGGACGAGATCGCCGATGAGGTCTGGGACATCATCGCCGCGAGGCTGCCTGCGCGCCACCAGTAACGGGGCCGGGCCGCGCGGCAGGGGGTACACCAGTACAATTCGGCGAGGCTAGCCCGAAACTAGTGTCCCCGTGAAGCCCGCTGTCCGTCGAGGAAAGGTGTCCAGTGGCACGTCGTCTCTTTACCTCCGAGTCCGTCACTGAGGGTCATCCAGACAAGATGGCGGATCAGATCAGCGACGCCATCCTGGACGCCATGCTCAAGGACGACGTGAGCAGTCGGGTCGCCGTCGAAACGCTCATCACGACCGGGCTGGTGCACGTGGCGGGCGAGGTGACGACCGACACCTACGTCGACATCCCCGGCATCATCCGGGAGAAGATCCTGGAGATCGGATACGACTCGTCAGCCAAGGGCTTCGACGGCGCCACGTGCGGCGTGCAGGTCTCGATCGGCTCGCAGTCGCCGGACATCGCCCAGGGCGTGGGCTCTGCCGTCGAGCACCGCGAAGGCGAGGGCACTGATGAGCTCGACCGGCAGGGGGCCGGCGACCAGGGTCTCATGTTCGGGTACGCCTGCCGGGACACGCCAGAGCTGATGCCGCTGCCGATCACGCTGGCGCACCGGCTGGCGCGCAGGCTGGCGGAGGTCCGCCGCAGCGGGGACGTGCCCTACATTCGCCCGGACGGCAAGACCCAGGTCACCATCGAGTACGCGGGCGATGTGGCGGTGCGCCTGGACACGGTCGTGGTGTCCACCCAGCACGCTCCGGCCATCGACCTGGCGGGACTGCTGACGCCCGACATCCGTGAGCACGTCGTGGAGCCGCTGCTGGCCGGGCTGGACCTGGAAACCGCGGGGTACCGTCTGCTGGTCAACCCCACCGGTCGGTTTGAGATCGGCGGGCCGATGGGAGATGCGGGCCTGACCGGCCGGAAGATCATCATCGATACCTACGGCGGCATGGCCAGGCACGGCGGCGGCGCGTTCTCCGGCAAGGATCCGTCAAAGGTAGACCGCAGCGGCGCGTACGCGATGCGCTGGGTGGCCAAGAACGTCGTCGCGGCTGGTCTGGCGGACCGATGCGAAGCCCAGGTCGCTTACGCAATCGGCAAGGCAACGCCGGTGGGACTGTTCATTGAGTGCTTCGGTACCGAGCGCGCTCCGACCGAGCGGATCCAGGACGCCGTGCTTCAGGTGTTCGACCTGCGGCCGGCGGCCATCATCCGCGACCTGGACCTGCTGCGTCCCATCTACGCACGGACAGCGGCCTACGGCCACTTCGGGCGCGAGGAGCCCGACTTCTCGTGGGAGCGGACCGACCGTGCTGACGCCCTGCGGTCGGCAGCCGGACTCTAGCTCGAGCGGACGCGCCGACCTGCGCACTATCGGTCATGTTCGCGTTATCCAGACATTTTTCGGGCGTTGACCTAGCATCGGGGACGGATATCGTTTGCCAATCTGACGCTGGCCGGGTGATGGATGTCGTCCTCTGACAGGACGGGCACGCCGGGCAAGGCAGTCGCAGCCGAGCCCTCGATCGCGCCGACGCCGGCGGCCGGTGACGACGGCCAGGGCGACCAGGATGAAGGCGCGCCCGCCGACCCATGGTTCACGCCCGGTCCCAAACGGACTGTCGCAGCCCCGGGCGCTGACGAGTCGCCGGACTGGTTCCTGCGGACCGGCCGCGCCGGACTGTTCCCGGACTCGATGACGGAACCGGCGCAGGGCGAAACGCCGCCCCGTCCGGACCGGCCCGGCCACGGCGAAGCGGCCGGTTCGCCGCCGTGGGAGGGCGAGCCGAAGGAGGCGGCGACCGGAGTTCCGCCGCCGTGGGAGAACGGGCCCTGGCCGGGACACGGCGACCTGCTGCCAGCCAGTCGCGGTGGCCCGCGGGCCGCTAGCAGCGATCCAGCGGCAATCGCAACGGCGGCGGGGGCCAGCCCGCGCCGCCCCTCGATGCAACTGGCGCTGGCTGCCGGAGCCGGCGTGGTGGTGGTCATCGTGATCATCGTGGTGATTGTGACGGCAATGTCGGGCAGTCCGGGCGGCGGCTGCGGCACCTACCCGACAGCAGTGCGTCAGGCCTATGTCCGGGCCATGACGGACCTGCGCAACCGCGCGCCGGTCTCGGTCCAGTCCACCGCGCTGGCCCAGGCGGCGAGCGTCGCGAACGCATCGGCGGCGGCCACCGGCCAGCTCCGAGTGCGCACCGCCATGTTTGCGATGGCGAGCGATCTGGATCAGGCCCACGCTGACGTGGCGGCGAATCGGACGCTGTCGGCGACGTTGCGGCAGCGTCTTTCGGCCGACGGGACCGCGCTGCCCGCGTCCTGTCCGGGCTGAGCGGCGGCTGGCTCCGGGCCAGGCTGCACAACCGCGGCGTAGTCGCAGCGCTCTGGTAAGACAGGAACGTGTCGGTGCAGGCGCCCCGCGAGCGCAGCGCGGCGGGCCGGGCTGCCCGGCAGCCGGCCGCAGAGCTACCGGTCGCGCGCGTTGCCGTGGACATCTCCCTGCCGCACCTGGACCGGCCGTTCGACTACCTCGTGTCGGCCGCGATGGCCGCGTCCGCGGTGCCTGGCGCACCGGTCAGGGTCCGCTTTGCGGGCCAGCTCACCAGCGGTTTCGTGCTGGAGCGACGGACGGAGTCCGACCACGAGGGTCGGCTGGGCTACCTAGAGCGGGTTGTCGCGGCCGAACCCGTGCTCACACCAGAGATCGCACGCCTCGCCAGGGCCGTCGCAGACCGGTACGGCGGCACCATGGCGGACGTGCTTCGGCTGGCGATCCCGCCGCGGCACGCGGCTGCGAGCCGGGTCGCGACCGACTGGGCCGGCGGCGCAGACGAGGCGGAGCTGGCGGGACCACGCCCACAGGGCGGGCACTGGGACCGGTATCCGGACGGTCCGGCCTACCTGGCGGCGCTAGCGGACGGACGGAGCCCGCGAGCCGTCTGGTCGGCGCTGCCGGGCCCGACCTGGCCTGCGGAGATCGCCGAGGCGGTCGAGGCGGTGGCGCGATCTGGCCGCGGTGCCGTGGCGGTCGTGCCAGATGCGCACGACCTCCGGCAGGTCGACGCCGCCCTGTCGAGCCGGCTGGGACCCGGCCGGCACGTGGTGCTGTCCGCGAGCCTCGGCGCGGCCGAGCGCTACCGCCGCTGGATCGCGCTCGCGCGCCGCGAGGTGACGGTGGTCGCGGGCACCCGCTCGGCCATGTTCGCCCCGGTGGCAAACCTTGGCCTCGTCGTGCTCTGGGACGAGGGCGACGACCTGCACGCCGAACCGCGCGCGCCCTACCCGCACGCCAGGGAGGTCCTCGCGACGCGGGCCTACCTGAGCCGCAGCGCCGCGCTCATCGGCGGATTCGCCCGGACCGCGGAGGCTGCGCTGCTGGTCAGCAGTGGCTGGGCGCGCTCGCTGGCAGCCGACCGGACCGCAGTGCGGCGGCTCGCCCCGGCGGTGCGGCCGACGGGCACCGAAGCCGAGCAGGCGCGGGACGAGGCCGCCCGGTCAG
>JASHSZ010000314.1 GCA_030040815.1 Streptosporangiaceae bacterium | reverse complement strand
GTCAGCTCTTGCGCCGACGGCTCCGTGCTCGGCGGTGCGGCCTGCTCGCGAACGCTGAACTTCCTCGTCCCCATGAATCCTCCGGTGGCTGAGTGGCCCGGTGCGCGAGACGCGCCTGCATGCATGGCTCGTCTCCGGCTTTACTGCCATCGACCGCAGTAGTCAACGGGTCCAGCCACAACGACGCCGGTCCGAGGTGGGCCGCGGCCGCAGTCACCCAGTTCCCCAAACGAAAATCGGCCACCGAAGCGGCCGAGATTCGTTCCGCGCGGCGGCCCGAGGCGGCGCTACTCGCGCACTGGCCGCGGCCGCGTGGTCGCCGAAGGCGCCGCCGGCTCGAGCGCGCGCAGTCGGCGCAGCGAGGCCCACCCCACCACGGCACCGAGGATGAGGAGCGCCACGGTCAGCAGCAGGCCGTCGTGGTAGCCGTGCAGGAACGCGGCCGCTGGCGACGCGCCCGCGCGCAGTGCCACGCTCTGCCGGGCCCGCAGCACCGCACCGATGACCGTGATCCCCAGCAGCCCGGCCAGCTCGCGCGACGCGTTCATCAGCGCGGACGCCACGCCGGAGCGCTCGGACGGCATGGAGTGCACGACCGCGTTGGTCAGCGGCACGGTCATGAGGCCGGCACCCGACCCGAACAACACGAAGCCGGGCATCAGGCCGGCGAACGTTGCGCTGCCACCGAGGCGCGCAACCAAGTACAGGCCGACCGCCATGACGGCCATCCCGAGCCCGACGGTGCGGTGCGTGCCGAGCCGGGGTGCGACCTGCGGAGACACCGAGGCGAATGCGGCCATGCAGATGGCCATCGGCACGAAGGCCAGGCCCGCCTTCGTCAGCGAGAAGCCCAGGATGGTCTGCAGGTAGATCGAGGTGAAGAAGTAGATGCCGAGGATGCCGAAGGCCCACAGCATCGTCACCGCCGTACCGCCGCCGAACACCCGCGTGCCGAACAGGCGGATATCCACCATCGGCTGCGCTGTTCGCAACTCGATGACGCCAAACAAGGCCGCGGCTACCGCAGCCACCAGGAAGGCAGTCACGATCAGCGGCGACGTCCAGCCCCTATCGTGGCCTTCGATCAGCGCGTAGGTCAGGGCGAACGTTGCCGCCGCCGAGGTGACCAGGCCGGGGATGTCCAGCCTGCGCGCGGCCGCGGAGTCGCGCGACTCCCGCATGGTAGGGACGGCGATCGCGAAGGTGACCACGCCGATCGGCACGTTGATGAAGAAGATCCACCCCCAGTGCAGGTGCTGGCTGATGAGCCCGCCGATCAGTGGTCCGAGTGCCAGCGCCAGCGCCCCGATCGCGGTCCAGGCCCCGATCGCGCTGGTGCGCTCCCTGGCATCGGTGAACGTGGCCATGATGACCGCGAGCGTGGTCGGCGCCAGCAGCGCGGCGCCGAGGCCCTGCACCAGCCGAGCGCCGATCAGCACGCCACCGCTGGTGGCCAGGCCCGCGAAAAGCGAGGCAAGCGTGAACACCGACAGGCCCGCGAAGAACAGACGTCGCCGCCCGTAGCTGTCCGCCAGCCGGCCTCCGGCCAGCAGCAGGCTCGCGAAAACCAGGATGTAGCTGCTGACCACCCACTCCAGCCCCGCGATGGACAGGTGCAGGCTGCGCTGGATGGTCGGGATCGCGACATTAGTCACGTTGTTATCGAGATAGGTCATGAAGGTGGCCAGGCTCACCGCCGCCAGGATCCACCAGCGTCTGTCCTGCTGCCGGGACAACGCCAGGTCCTGCTGGCGGGGCTGCTGCGTTCGCGTGGGCATGGTTACTCTCTCCCGGTCGTTACTGTTGAGTCCATGTACGTAGTCCATGTACGCAGTTCCTATACGACGTACAT
Source organism: Streptosporangiaceae bacterium (assembly GCA_030040815.1). The sequence continues at coordinate 5,839 of JASHSZ010000314.1, read as the reverse complement.
GTGCTAGTCTTACTTATACGGCGTATAGTTGTCAACCGATGAAGGCGAGATCAGTGGAACGGGAGACAGGCGGACCGGTCGCAGCCAAGCCGGCCACGGCCATGCCGCCGACGGACGCGGACCGGCCCCGGCTGAGCAAGGCGGCCGTGGTCGAGCGCGGGCTCGCGCTCGCGGACGCCGAGGGCTTGGAGGCCGTGACCATCCGGCGGCTCGCCGCCGAGCTGGGCGTCACGCCCATGGCGCTGTACTGGCACTTCCGGAACAAGGACGAGCTACTGACCGGACTAGCCGAGGCGGTCTGGGCGGAGCTCGACGTGCGCGTCGAGCCGCGCGACGACTGGCCGGATCAGCTGCGCCGGCTGCTGGAGTCGCTGGTGCAGGTGCTGCGCAGCCATCCGAGCGCGTCCCAGCTGCTGGTCGGCAGCGAGAAACGGATGGGCGAGGCCGCCATGGTCGCCAGCGAGACGACGCTCGAGGTGCTGCAGCGCGCTGGCTTCGACCTTGAGTATTCAGCCGCGATCATGCGCAACGCCTTGTTCACCGCCGTGATGCTGGCGATGAGCGAGCCCGGCTTCGAGCCGGGCAGGACCGAGGCCGAGCGCTCAGAGCGGTTGCGGCAGACACGAGTGCGGCTGTCGCTGCTGCCACCGGACCGCTTTCCGCTGGTCGTGGCCGCAGCCGGGCCGATGACCGCGTGCGACAACCCGGACTTCCACTACCAGCTCGGCGTCGATATGTTCATCGCCGGCGTGCGGGCGCTGTCGCAGCGGGCTGCGGCCCGTCACGCGTAGGGCGATACCGTCTAGCTGGAGGATCCATGACGGAGAGCCGGTTCGGGCTGACGGAGCTTGACGACCTGCCGGACGACCTGCGCGAACGCATTGGCGAGATCGCCACCAAGTCGGGCTTCGTGCCCAACATCTTCCGCGCGCTCGGCCACCGCCCGGCGGAACTGCGCGCCTTCCTTGACTATCACGACGCACTCATGAACCGGCCCGACGGCCTCACCAAGGCCGAGCGCGAGCTCGTGGTGGTCGCTACTTCTGCGGCCAATCACTGCACCTACTGCATCGTGGCCCACGGCGCGATCCTGCGGATCCGGGCCAAGGACCCCTACCTGGCCGACCAGGTAGGCAGCAACCCGTGGCAGGCCGCGCTCGACAAGCGTGGCCGGGCGATCGTTGACCTCGCCCTAGCGCTGTGCCGCACGCCCGAGCACTTTGGCGAGGCGGATCTCGCGGCTGCGCGGGCGGCTGGCCTGACCGACGACCAGATCTGGGACGTCGGCGCGATCACCGCGCTGTTCGCCGCGTCGAACCGGCTCGCTCACCTCACAGCGCTGCAGCCCAACCCCGAGTACTACCTCATGGGCCGTTCCCCGGCGTAGCCCAGGCGTCGCGTGGTCTCACGGTAGCCCCCTGGCGGCTTGCCTGGCGGCGTCGATGACGTCGGCGATCGGGATGCCGAGCACCTCAGCTGCGGCGCGGGCGTCAGCGAACTCGGGCTGCACCGTCACCGCCGCACCGTCGAGCCAGCCGCGCTTGACCCGGACCGGCTGGCCGCCGACCTGAACCTCGATCTGGTCACGCGGCAGCGCGAGCCGGCTGACCTCGGTGACCCGCACGCCTAGCGTGGTGGTTACCCGGAGCAGCGCGCGCACCACCGAGTCCAGCGTGTCTGCCCGCGTGAGGGCCGTGACCACCTGGCCCGGCCTGCCGGTGCGCATGAGCACGGGGGTGAGCCAGCAGTCGATGGCGCCCGCGGTGTGCAGCGCGTCGAGCGCGTCGGGCCACAGCCGCGGATCCAGGTCGTCGATGGTCGACTCCGCCAGTCGCAGCGCTGCGGACTCCAGGGCTGGCGCCGGGCCCGCGGGCGCGCCGACGAGCACCCGGATGATATTGGCATGGCTGGCCGGGTCGCGGCTGCCCGCGCCGCTGCCAACGGAGTGCACGATCAGGGGCGGCATCGGTCCCCACCCGGCTGCCAGCGCAACCAGCAGCGCGGCGCCGGTAGGCGTGCACAACTCGCCTTGGCCTTGCCCCGGCCCAGCGCTGATGGGTGCGCCGGCGTCGGCCAGCAGCCGGACAACCGCGGGCGCCGGCACGGGCAGCGGTCCGTGCGTCGTGGCTACCGACCCGCCACCGAGGCCGACGCTGCTGACCGTCACCGCGGCGTCCGCTGCGAGCAGCCCGAGGGAGTCGAGCGCCACGGCGCTACCGAGGACATCGGCGAGCGAGTCGAGCGCCCCGACTTCGTGGAAGGCGACGCGCTCGGCCGGAACGCCGTGCACCTGGGCCTCGGCGTCGGCCAGCAAACCGAACACCCTTCCTGCAAACTCGGCGGCGGCCCTGGGCAGGGTCGAGGCGTTGATCAGCTCGAGCACATCGGCAAGGCCGCGGTGCACCGTGCTGGGCCCGGCCTGCACCACTGCCCTCGCGGCGCGGAGCCCGTGCCGGCGGACGCTCGTCAGCTGCACGGTGAGCCGCTCGCCGGTCGCCGCCGAAAGCCGGGCGACGGCGGAGCTGACCGCTGCCTGGTCAGCGCCGGCGTCGATGAGGGCTGCCAGCAGCATGTCACCAGCCGCGCCAGCGCTGGCGTCTATCCAGGCTGCTGTGCGCACCGGGCTCGGTCTTGCGCCGTGCTCACCAGGCTCGGTCAGCGGCCTGCTCACCGCGCGCCGCCGGCTCGGCGAGCAATGCGCGCCGCCGCCACCGCGGCCCCGAAGCCATTGTCGATATTGACGACGGTCAGTCCGGGGGCGCAGGCGTTCAGCATGGTCAGCAGCGCGGCCAGCCCGCCCAGCGAGGCACCGTAGCCCACGCTCGTCGGCACCGCGATCACCGGTGTCCCGACCAGGCCGGCCAGCACTCCCGGCAGCGCTCCGTCGGTGCCGGCGATGGCGACGATGGCGTCCACGGCGGCAAGCCGGTCCACCTCGGCCAGCAGCCGGTGCAGACCGGCCACTCCCACGTCGGGGATCAGCGTTGCCGTCGTGCCGAACACCTCCGCCGTCGTCATCGCCTCGCGTGCTACCGGCAGATCCGAGGTACCGGCTGTCACCACCGCCACGGTGCCGCTGGGAACGGGCAACGAGCCGACCACGACCGTCTGGCCCTCGTCGTCGATCATGGCGGCGCCGAACTCACTCCGGCACGCCGCCCTGGTCCGCTCATCGCAGCGGGTCGCCAGCACAGCCCGGCCGGGATGAGCGGCCGCTAGCGCCCGTAGCGAGGCGACCGTCTGCTCCGGTGTCTTGTGCTCGGCGAGCACGACTTCCGGGTCGCCGGTCCGGGCCAGCCGGTCGGTGTCCAGCCGGGCGAACCCGATGTCACGAGGCGGCAGGCTGTTCATGACCTCATCGTGTCATGATGCCCTCATGCCGGTTCGGCGCTGCGGGCAAGCCCGGTCGACAGATGCTGCGGCCCTGCTGGGCTGGTTTAGCCGTACCAGCGAGGTCACGGTCGCATTCTCGGGCGGCGTCGATTCTTCGCTGGTCCTGGCTGCGGCAACGCGGTCGCTCGGCTCGTCTCGGGTGCACGCGGTGACCGCGGTTTCCGACGCTCTGCCCAGCGGACTGCTGGACGTGGCGCGGAATGTCGCGGAACTGCTCGGTGTCCGGCACTCAGAAATTCCCACCAGGGAAATCGATAGTCCGGGATACGCGGCGAATGGACCGGACCGGTGTTATTTCTGTAAGGCGACGCTGATCGACACGGTCGCCGCGCATGGTCATCTCGGTGCCGGAAATCTGCTCGTCACCGGCACCAACGCCGACGACGTCGCGGCCGGCTGGCGGCCGGGGATCAGGGCAGCGGCCGAGCGCGGCGCGGGTACCCCGCTCGCCGACACCGGGATGGGCAAGCAGGCCGTGCGCGACCTGAGCCGCCGCTGGCAGCTGCCCACCGCCGACCAGCCGGCCAGCCCGTGCCTGTCCAGCCGCGTCGCCTACGGGATCCCCATCACCCCGGCGCGTCTCGCCCGGATCGACGCCGCCGAGCAGGGAGTGCGCGGGGCGCTCGCCCGGCGCGGGATCGCCACCGTCGACCTCCGGGTACGCGATCTGGGCCGCCAGGTCCGCGTTGAGGTTGACGCCGACGTGGCCGGGACCGTCCCCGGCCAGCCCGAGGTCAACAGCGCGATCAGCGAGGCGGTCGCCGCCGCGGGCTTCGGCGGCGCTCCGGTACAGGTCGCTCCCTTCGCGTCGGGGTCGCTGAACGCGGCGCTGCCGACTGAGCTGAGATTCCGCTGACCTGGGCTGTGCTTACCCGGCCGCCGCCACGTACGGGATCGTCTGCGGACCCTCCGGCAGCACGCAGACCCGCGCGGCAGGCCCTAGCTGGCGCAACTGCGCCGCGATGGTCTGGCCGATGTCAGCCGTCTGCTGCAGGTGCGCCTCGGCCAGGTCGGCGTCGGACAGATACGAGGTATGCATGACCACCGTGCAGCGGACCTGAATCTGCGCCTGGATCTGCACCTGCCACTGGTCGGGAATGGTCGCGGCGCGCCCGGTGATCTCCGTCAGCAGCGCGCGCGGAGACGCCGCGGAGCGCAGCACCCGGCGATACGAGCCGTGGTCGGGATAGCCGTCGCGGCACTCCGCCGCGCAGATGATCATGCCGCCGTCTCGCACCACGCGGCTAGCGGCCGACATGCCCTTGACCGACTGATACAGGTTCTGATCGAGCGGGAATCCCGAGCCCGTCGTGACCACGATGTCGCACGGAGCGGCCAGTTCCCGCATCGCCAGCCGCCTCGCCAGCTGGGTCGCGCGCGCGTGCATCGGCAGGATGTCGCCGCCGAACGCGGCCACTATCTGCTTGTCCTTGTTGAGCACGACGTCGAAGGCAAAGGTGACGCCGGTGCCGGCCGCGATCGCGCGCACATCGTCGTGCACCGGGTTGCCCTCGGTGATGCCCCAGGTCGCCGACGGGTGCCCGATCCTCGCCGCGTCATGCAGGACCAGCACGGTATCCAGGCCCGCGAGGCCCGGCGCCACCATTTTCGGACCGCCGGAGAACCCGGCGAAGAAGTGCGGCTCCACGAATCCCGTCGTGATCTTCACGTCGGCCGCCGCCCATTCGGCGTTCAGCCACACCGGAACGTCTGCGCCGAAGGTACCCATCCAGGTGAGCCCGGATGAATCCCGGGCATCGTGGTTCACCACCCGGACCGAGTCGACCACGACATCGCCGAGCATGGCGCGCAGTTCCGCCTCGGTATTCGCCCGGTGCGTCCCGGTGGCCACGAGCACCACGACGTCGTCGAGCCTGACGATGCCGTCCAGCTCGGCCAGCACAGCAGGAAGCATCAGGCTGCTTGGCTGCGCCCTCGTCCCGTCGCAGACCGAAATCGCCACGGTCTGACCCGGCCGGACCCGCTCGGCCAGCGGCGGCCCGCTCACCGGCGCGCGCAACGCCGCCGTCAGTGCCGCGGCGCTGTCCTGGACCGCCGGGGCCGCCTTGGGATAGACCACCTCCGCCTGGTCAGGCACCTCGATGTCCAGACCGCTGTCGCCGTAGGCGAGACGTACGCGCATGGCTCACATCCAACCCGATGCCGGGTGCGGCGGCGTCACTGGCGGGAACCTGTCGACGCGCGGCGGGTGGCCGGCGTGGTACCTGTCGGCTCACAGCCGGCCCGACTCAAGGACGCGGTCTCGCGCGGAAGCTCAACCGCAGAAAAGCCTGACCACGTGCGGCGCAGAGCCGACTCGGACGACGCAGAGCCGACTCGGACGACGCAGAGCCGACTCGGACGACGCAGAGCCGACTCGGACGACGCAGAGCCGACTCGGACGACGCAGAGCCGACTCGGACGACGCAGAGCCGACTCGGACGAC
>JASHSZ010000313.1 GCA_030040815.1 Streptosporangiaceae bacterium | reverse complement strand
CCCGCTCGCCGCCTGCGTCGCGGCGCTCTCGGTCGATGTCATGCCTGCCGCCCTATTACCTGGTCGATTACCGAGAGCAGCTCGGAGTAGCTGGACGCGCCGAAGATGCGGTCGGCGATGCGTCCGTCACGGTCGATGACCAGCGTGGTCGGGATGTCGGCGGGCGGCACGGTGGTGCGGAATTCCAGCGCGATCTCGTCGCTCGGATCGCTGATGCTCGGGTAGTCCACGTTGAACTGCTGCATGAACGCCAGCGCGCTGTCGGGCTCGTCCCTGATGTCGACGCCAACGAAGCGGACGCCGCGGGAGTGCAGCTGCCGCGCCAGCTGGCCGAGCGCGGGTGCCTCAGCCCGGCACGGCGCACACCACGAGCCCCAGAAGTTCAGCACGACGGTATCCCCGCGGTAGGCGGCGAGGCTCAGGTGCTTGCCGGCTACCGTCGTGCCCGACACCGCTGGCGCGACCGGACGGTGGCCAGGCTGATAGAACGTCGAGGAGTAGCTGTGGCTGACGAAGCTCTGGCCGCTGCTGGCCGGCGTGTCCGCGCCGATGGCGCCACCGTCGCAGCCTGTCACCGCCAGCACCGCGGCCACCGCGACAGCGGCGAGCAGCAGCGGGCGGCGCGGAGCTGCGACGCGATACACCAGATCGATCTCCTACAGGCAGTAGTACGGGCACCTATTGTGCCCGACTGTGTACCTGAACGTGACGCCGGGGCGGTGAAACCCCACCGGTCACCGCGGGGCAACCAGGGGGGAACGCCGGGAGGTTCGGCTCCCGCCGCCCGCCGGGCCGCGGTCGCGGTCATGCGCCGGCCCCCACCTGTGGCCGACCGGGGTCGCAGTCATGCGCCGTGCACCCTCGGATGGCTGTCGCCGGACGGCTCGTGGTAGGCGACTCCCATCACCTGATCGCCGGCCAGCGTGAGGCTCGTCACGCTGCCCAGCGCGCACTGCCGACGCCTAGGGTCGTGCCAGAGCCTGCGGTCGGTCACCGAGCAGCGGGTTACCCAGATGGGCAGCTGGTGGCTGACGCACACCGCCTCGTGACCGCCGGCCGCGGCCCCCGCGTCCCAGACCGCAGCCAGCATGCGGGCCGCGATCTCGGCGTACGGCTCGCCCCAGGACGGCCGGAATGGGTTGCGCAGGTAAAGCCAGTACCGCGGCTGGCGCAGCGCACCGTCCCCCACGCCAAAGCGCAGTCCCTCGAAGTGATTGGCCGCCTCGATCAGCCGGTCGTCGACAACGACGGGCAGGCCGAATTCGGCCGCGATCGGCTCGGCGCTTTCCAGCGCCCGCTCCAGCGGCGAACTCCGCAGCACGGTGACGTCCCGGCCGGCGAGGAAGTCGGCCGCAGCCTTCGCCATGAGGCGGCCGGACTCCGACAGATGGAAGCCGGGCAGCCTGCCGTACAGGATGTGATCCGGATTGGCGACCTGGCCGTGCCGCACGAGGTGCACGACGGCGCGGACGGCCGCTGGCTGGGCAGCGTCGGTGGGGCTCATCGAGCCCACAGACTATAAGGCTCAGCCGAGGGCGGCCGAGGCGGCTGCGGCCGCGGCGGGCAGCGCGTCGGCGACACGCCCGATCGCCTCGTCGTCGTGCGCGGCGGACAGGAACCAGGCCTCGAACGGCGATGGCGGCAGGTACACCCCGCGGCCCAGCATGGCGTGGAAGAACGCCGCGTAGGCCGCCATCGACTGGCTGCGGGCAGCTCCGAAGTCACGCACCGGGTCCGTTACGCCGAGAAACACCGAGAACAGGCTGCCGGCCTCCTGCAGCCGGAACGGCACGCCTGCGGCCGCCAGGGCACCCGCGGTGAGCTTTGCCACCGCCGCAGCGGCCTCGTCCACTCGCGCGTACACGTCGGCTGTGCACTCGCGCAGGGTGGCGAGCCCTGCCGCAGTCGCGATCGGGTTCCCGGACAGCGTGCCGGCCTGATAGACCGGGCCCGCGGGGGCGAGACGCTCCATGATCTCAGCGCGGCCGCCGAACGCCGCGGCGGGCAGGCCGCCCCCCATCACCTTGCCGAACGTGGTCAGGTCGCCCGCGACGCCCTCCCGGCCGTACCAGCCGGACCGGGTCACCCGGAAGCCCGTCAGCACCTCGTCCATGATCAGGAGCGCGCCGTACTCGGCGCACAGAGCGGCCAGCAGCTCGTTGAAGCCAGCGGCCGGCGGGACAATGCCCATGTTGGCCGGGCACGCCTCGGTGATCACGCAGGCGATCTCGCTGCCGCTCGCAGCGAACGCCTGGCGCACCGACTCGGCGTCGTTATAAGGCAGGACGATGGTGTCGGCAGCCACGGCGCCCGTGACGCCGGGCGAGTCCGGCAGCCCGAACGTGGCGACCCCCGAGCCAGCCGCCGCCAGCAGCGCATCGACGTGGCCGTGGTAGCAGCCGGCGAACTTGACCACCAGCCGACGGCCGGTGTAGCCCCTGGCCAGCCGCAGCGCGGTCATGGTCGACTCGGTCCCGGAATTGACCAGCCGGACTCGCTCCACCGGAGCGCGGGCAGCGATCTCGAGGGCAAGGTCGGCCTCAGCCGCGGTCACGGTTCCGAACGACGTGCCCGATCTGGCGGCCGCCTGCACCGCGGACACCACCGCCGGATGGGCGTGTCCAAGAATCATGGGGCCCCACGAGCAGATCAGGTCCACATAGCGGTTGCCGTCGACATCGGTCAGGTACGGACCACTACCAGACGCCATGAACACCGGGGTGCCGCCGACCGAGCCAAACGCCCGCACGGGCGAGTTGACGCCGCCCGGCAGAATCGCGCTGGCCCGCTCGAACAGTTCGCCCGACCGCGGCCTGGCCGGGTTCGCCGTCATGGTCCGGCCTGCTCGCACGCGTCCGCGAGCACCTCGAGCAGCCGGACCCCGTCTGGCAGTTCGTAGGACGCGGGATCGCGCAGCCAGCGAGCAGGCGGTCCGGCCGCGGTCCGCGAGGGCGGCGCGAGCACGTAGCTGTCCCGGCAGTGCCAGCGCAGCCCGGCCACGTCGGCCACTTCCTCGGGCAGGCAGTCCAAATGACACGACCACCACTCGTACTCGTCCGCAGGCGCTCCCCGGGAGCGGACAAAAAAATGGGCCCGGCCTCCGGAGCTCATCGCTACCGGGCCGGGCCGCACTCCCGTCCGCTCCATCACGGCGAGCGCCGATACTCCCACGCCGGCCGGCACGTCCAGAACGTCGAACACACGTCCCGTCGGCAGGATGACGTTGGCCGCCGGAGTCGTTATCCACCAGCCGGCGACCAGCTCCGGGTCGGCGCTCGCCACCCGCTGCCAGGCCGGCGAGACCGGATGAGAGCCGGGCAAGGGACACGCGAGCCGGTCACACGAACATGAGCGCAGGAAACCCGTCGTCGGGTCGGCTTGGCTCGGCGGATAAGCACCCACGCACACCGGCCAGCCGAGCGCGGCGTAGCGCACGGCCGCGTCGGCGGTCCGCCCGACCGCCTTGCGGCGCCTGTGTCGCAGTACAGCCTCGACCACGTGGTCCTTTTACTCCCGCTCAGCCGTATCAGTCTCTGAGCCGTCCTGTCGTATTGATCCTTGCCTGGCAGCGGCTGGGACTGGGCACCGGCCCGGTCGGCGTAATCAACCCGAAACCCTACGGAGACTGCGAAGTGACCAGGTTACCGCTAGCCCAGCAAGCGACAGCACCGCACCGCACACGTCCGCTGGCTCACTGAAACGTTCGCGATCGCTCGCGTGGCCCCGTTGCTCGCCGACCGAGCGTAATGGGAGAGCAGAGTTGAGCTGTTGTGACCTTCCGTCATGCGGGCAAGATCAGGAAGCGGAAGGCCGGATGGCCAGCCCGAGGTCTCGGGTGGACCGCGCGAAGGCCGTGGGGGTCCGGCGCCCAGGGAAACATCGCAGGGCTAAGGACACCTGTCAGCGATCAGCCTCGCGCCGCTGCCGTAGCGCCTACACTCGAGAATTGAGCAACTACTGTACGGAGTCAGGTCGGCGTTTGTCGCTCGCCACGGTGAAGGCCGGGAAGCCCGATCGCCGAGTTTGTGGATCTTGCACGGAAGCTTCTGACTTAGCCTAGAGTTGCCTCCAGCGCGCGAGGCGCCGTCAGTCCTCTTTGCGTACCGTTTTGCCGAAGCTCCGGTGCGTGCTGACGAGCATGCGAGCATACTGGCCTGATCCTTGGGCGCAGGTGAAGGGGAATGACGGACTGTGCCGGCGCGGAGGGACTCGAAACTCGCGGGCCCTGGAGCACTGTCTAGTGCGGGTCAGCGCGCCGAACAGGGTGTATACGGCAAGCCAGTGACGGTCAGTCCGCCGCGAGGGTATCCCCATCAGGGTGTTCCTAACCGGACGCGTGAGCACCCATCGCGGCCTCCGACTGGACCAAAGTGGCACCCACCAGGGACTCGGCCGTGGCCAGATGCGAGCGAGTCGCTCGACGACACCGCACAGTTCAGGCAAGCCCTCAGCAAGTTCGGACCGCGCAAGGCGACGAAACTGCACCGCAGGCTGTCTCGCTGGAAGCCACATTACTGGCCGCTGGTCGTATCGTTCCTCGTGATTCTGGTGGTCGTCGGCTGGTTTACGCAGCCCTACGCTGGCCCGCTAGGGCTGGCGCTGACAGTAGTCTGGACCTGGCCGATCATCACGACGCTCGTCGGCATCCGCGGTATCCACAGGACCCGCAAGGCTCTGCGTAAGTCGAACGCCCGCTGGCGGAATGCAGGCCCAGCCATCTGCGAGGACTTCCTCATCGTCGTCATCCCGACGATCGGCCGACACGATACCTACCCAGCTCTCGAGCGATCGGTGTTGTCCTTCATCGCCTATCTGCCCGGGTGCTTCCCTCGGCTGCGAATCGACCTGGTAATCGACGAAGGGTGCGAAGCAGCTGACAGGATCCGTCGGCTCGCTGCGAGAAGCCCCCTCATCCGCCTTATCGTTGTGCCACGGCACTATCGGACCCGTAACGGCACCAAATTCAAGGCACGCGCCAACCACTTCGCGCACGAACTGCGGATATACGAGCGCGAGGACTATGACGACGTGTGGGTGCTGCACATGGACGACGACACAGGTGTGGGTCCGGACACTGCGGTAGCCATGGCTCGTTTCATCGAGGAGCAGTTCGAGGCAGGGCGAGAAGCCAAGCACATGGCCCAGGGCATCCTCACCTATCCCCGTGAGCTCGCGGTGAAGCGGCTGACCTGGCTTGCTGACTCAGTGCGGCCAGCAGACGATGCGGCCCGGTTCTCCGCACTGACCGGCGGTGGCACGCCACGGGCCGGCTTGCACGGCGAGCTTCTCCTAGTCAGGGCTTCCATCGAGGCAGAAATCGGCTGGGACTTTGGCCCGCACAGCATCGTAGAAGACGCCCAATTCGCGCTGATCTTCTGCGAACTGTTCAGGGGCCGCAGCGCGTGGTTCGGCGGTCGTTGCTACGGCGCATCACCGGCGACTATCCGCGACTTCATCACGCAGCGGGAGCGATGGTGCTGGGGCCTTGCTGGCCTCGTTGTCAACCGATCGCTCCGCCTGCGGGACCGCGCCTTCCTCGGCTACTCGATGGTTTCCTGGGTACTCGGCCCCTTCCAGAACGTCGCGGTTGTGCTTCTGATCGGCGTGCTGATCGCCGCGCCGAACACCGCCCCGCTCTCACTCGTCATACTGCCCCTCTGGGTGCTGAACACTGCATACATCGTCTGGATGTACTGGGAAGGGTTGCGACTAAACGCCGGGGTGTCGGTCAGCGGCCGCAGAAAGCCATGGGAGCCTTTCGCCGTGATCTTGTTGATTCCATTCTTCGGCATGCTCGAGGGCATCGGCGGCCTTCGCGGTTTTCTGAAGTTTGCCAGGCGTGCGGAGAACAAGTTCATCGTGATCGCGAAGCCCACATGACTAGGCACATTCGCATTCCTGTCAGCGTCATCATCGCGGTCGCTCTGGTCACGATCGTGTCAGCCTGTTCGCTGCCAAGCCGGCCCGTGTGGTGGCCGAAGCCAAAGAAATCTGCCACCGCGGTGGCCAAGCCGTCGCCCACCCCCGCCCCCGTCCCCACTGTCGCCGATCCGTGGCAGCCAGGTATGCGCCAACTCGGGATCCAGGTGTACTGGACGGAAAACCCGAACGACCAATCTGATGCTGTCGTCGAGGCGAAGGCGCGCCGGCTGATTAACTACGCGATCAGCCTCAATGCGAACTCGATTGCAATTTCGTTTCCCTTCTATACCTACGGAATAACATCTGATCAGGTATATGCAGACCCTGGAACCACCCCATCCCCGCGTGAGGTCGCCGACTTCCTGACCGTGGCAAACCAGAGCCATATCCGCGTCACCATCAGGCCCCTTCTCAACGAGGACATCCTGGTCGCTCAGAACCCGCTTGCCTGGCGTGGCTCGATACAACCGCAGAGCGTCAGCGCCTGGTTTCAGAGCTATCAGCAACTGCTCATGCCCTATGCCGTTGCAGCGCAGGAGGGCCATGCAGCGACGTTCGTCATCGGGACCGAGCTGGAGTCGCTGGAAACCGCGCCTGAGTGGCCCGGGCTGATTTCCGAGATCGAGTCCGTATACAGCGGGCAGCTTGCGTACGACGAGAACTACACCGAGTTCGCCGATGGGGACCAGGATCTACCTCTGCCGGGTCATAACGTCGACGCCTACCCCGGCTTCGATCTGCCCGATGACGCCTCGGTCAGCACCCTCACCCAGGCCTGGGAGTCGTGGATCGCGGGGCACCGAGAGGTCGTGATCCAGCAGATGCTCCTCTCGGAGGTCGGCATCGCCGCCGTATCTGGCGCCTATCAGAGCCCAGGAGCCTGGGTCGGCACTGTCAGCTCGCCGATCGACGTGCAGGTGCAGGCCAACTGGTACCAGGCGGTCTGCAACGCGGTCGCGGCTGAGAACGTCGGTGGCGGCATCTACTGGTGGGAAGTAAACTTCGACGCTGACCCTGCAAATCCTGCGCCATTCGAGTCGGATCGCCTCACCTTCCTGGGCAGGCCTGCAGCGCAGGTGATCCAAAGCTGCTTCGCCACGCTCGCGGCGTCACCGTGAGCATTTCGCTGACCCATCATCCGCGGCTTCTGAAGCGGCTGCCTTGAGCGCCGTATTCGGCTCCTCATTAGTTCGAATTTGCGTAGTATGGTGCCGGTCCGGCGGGGCTCCTCACCTGGATTGGAGCGCTTTTCCACCGCAGAGCGTGGCCTCGGGCAGGGTGGGGAGGCGTGGGGATGGCTGATCGGCCGCGGCTGACGGTGCTGGGGGCCGGGCATCTGGGGGTGACGCATGCGGCGTGCATGGCCGCGGCGGGTTTTGAGGTGCTGTGCGCGGATGTGGATGCCGACCGGGTTGCCCGGCTGTGCGGGGGGCAGGTGCCGTTTTT
>JASHSZ010000312.1 GCA_030040815.1 Streptosporangiaceae bacterium | reverse complement strand
AAGCCCCGGCATGTCGAGACCCAGTGCCTGGCCGACTCTCACGGCAACGTCGTGGTCGTGTCGACAAGAGACTGCTCGCTCCAGCGGCGGCACCAGAAACTCGTCGAGGAGGCCCCGGCCCCGTTCCTGACCACCGAGCAGGACAAGCTGCTGCGCACCGCGTCCGCCGACATCCTGCGCGCCGCGGGCTACGTCGGCGCCGGCACGTGTGAGTTCCTGATCGGCCAGGACGGCATGGTGTCGTTCCTGGAGGTGAACACGCGGCTGCAGGTCGAGCACCCGGTCACCGAGGAGGTGACCGGCATTGACCTGGTGCGCGAGATGTTCCTGATCGCCGACGGCGAGCCGCTGAGCTTCAGCGATCCCGAGATCCGGGGGCACTCGATCGAGTTCCGGATCAACGCCGAGGACGCCGGGCGCGGCTTCCTGCCCGCGCCGGGTACCATCACCGGCTGGCGTCAGCCTAACGGGCCGGGAGTGCGGCTGGACGCCGGGTATACGGCCGGGATGACCGTGCCGCAGGCGTTTGACTCGCTGATCGCCAAGCTGATCGTCACCGGCGCGACGCGGGTACAGGCGCTTGAGCGGGCTCGCCGCGCGCTCGCCGAGTTCGACATCGAGGGCATGCCCACCGTGCTGCCATTCCACCGGGCCGTCGCGAGCGACCCGGCGTTCACCGACGAGCCGTTTCGGGTGCACACCCGCTGGATCGAAACCGAGTTCGCCACCGAGATCCCGCCGTATCAGGCTGACGGCGGCCGCCAGCCCGACACTATCCAGGCGCGCGACCGTTTCATCGTCGAGGTTGGCGGCAAGCGAATCGAGGTGAGCATCCCGGCCGGGCTGGCCGGGCTCGCTGGCCCAGCCCGACCGGTCCAGGCCAGCAGGCAGCCCCGCGCGGGCAGCCGCCGCGGGCCGGCCGCCGGGGGAGCGCATGCCGGCGATGACCTGATCAGCCCCATGCAGGGCACGATTGTCAAGATCGTGGCTGCGGACGGTGAGCACGTCGAGGCCGGCGACACTGTCGTCGTGCTCGAAGCCATGAAGATGGAACAGCCGCTGACCGCGCACAAGGCCGGCACGGTCACCGGGCTCACCCTGGCCGTTGGCCAGACCGTGCCAGCCGGAGCCCTGATCTGCCAGCTGCGCTGATGACCAGACTGCCCGGCGATCCCGGTCCGCTGCGATGGATGAGATTCGCGGCCGGCTTCCGGCTGCCGGCGGAGAACCGGGACTGGGTCCGGCACGAGCTCACCGACGCCGGCTGGCGCGGTCGTACCGTGGTGCGGCACCTGGCGGTGATCATCCCGGTGTGCACGGTGGTTGCCGTGCTGCTGCTCGAGCTGTCCCCCGCGCCGGCCTGGTTCGCGGTCATGATGATCGCGCTCATCCTGTGCGGCAGCGTGTTCACCGTCGCGGCCTACGCCGACGACATCCGGGCGAGCAGGCTACGCCAGCACGGGCTCGACGTGCCCGACGACCCGGACCTGGGCCGCCCGTCGCACTAGCCGCCGCCCGCTACGCGATGGCGCCCCGGCCGCACCGAACGCAGAGCTGATCCAGCTGCCACGCTTTCCGGTCGAACTCAGGGTCGGCTGCCCACCCGCTGACCAGCGGAGCCCGCAGCAGCAGCTTGCTGCCGTTGGCGCGCACGACCGAGATGCTGGCCAGCCGCGACACGCTGCCGCTCAGGCTCCCGATGCTGGCGACGCTAGCCCCGGTGAGCCGCAGCCGCGTGTACTGCGGGCCCTCGGGGCCATCGCCGAGTTGCACCCGGTCCGGCCCGGACTCGGTAACCTCGACGTCGCGAACCAGCTCCCAGGGCACGAAGTGATTGAAGTAGCCGCGGATCTCGATGCCCCGGCTCGTCACCCTGGTCCGGAACCGGCAGCGCCACACATAACTGACTCCGAAGAAGAGAGCGAGCGCGCCGGTCAGAACCGCGGCGCCACCCAGGACTGGCAGCCGGGTGACGACACACCCGGCGGTCAGCGCCGCCATGAACAAGAAGTGCGTCCGCGCAGGCCGCCGGTGCTGCGGGCTTAGCCGGTACTCGACGTCGGCTTCGTCGTCCGGCGGCGCAGTCCGCGCCGGGTCATTTACCGCGTGCCCGGTCATCGCTGCTCCCGATAGCGCCTCGCTGCCCTCCACGGTTTGCCGATCGGCCCGGCGCTGCGAGAGGTCAGCCAGCGCTCGCCTCGGCTGACTGCATGAGCCTGCGCGCGGCTTCGGTGACACTGCCGGACAGCGAGGGGTACACCGCGAAGGTCTGCGCGACGTGGTCGACGGTCAGGCGCCGCTCGACTGCGAGTGAGATGGCGAGGATCAGCTCACTGGCCCGCGGCGCGACGATGACGCCGCCGAGCACGGTACCGCTGCTGCGGTTCGCGATGAGCTTGACGAAGCCGTCCCGGAAGCCCTGCATCTTCGCCCGGGCGTTGGTCGCGAGCGGCAGCTTGACCACGACCGCGTCCGGAACGTCGCCTGACTGCACCGCCTTTTCCGGGATGCCCACGGTGGCGATCTCGGGCTCGGTGAAGATGGTCGCGGCCACGTTGGTGAGCCGCAGCGGCTTGACCGCCTCGCCCAGTGCGTGCCACATGGCGATGCGGCCCTGCATGGCCGCCACCGAGGCCAGCATGAGTACCCCGGTGCAGTCGCCGGCGGCGTAAACGCCGGGTGCGGACGTGCGCGACACCTTGTCGACCCGCACGAACCCGCCGTCGTCCACCTCGACGTCGGCCTCGGCAAGGCCGAGACCGCTCGTGCACGGCACCATGCCCACCGTCAGCAGGCAGTGCGTGCCGCGTACGGTCCGGCCGTCGGTCAGCGTGACGGTCACGCCGTCACCGTTACGGCTGACCTTCGCTGCCCTGGACCGGCCGAGAACTGTCATGCCGTGGCGGCGGAAGACGTCCTCGACCACCATGGCCGCGTCGGCGTCCTCGTTCGGCAGCACCCGGTCGCGGGACGACACGAGGGTCACCTGGGACCCGAGGGCCTGGTAGGCGCTGGCGAATTCGGCCCCGGTGACACCGGAGCCGACCACGATCAGCTCAGCCGGCAGCTCGGTGAGGTCGTACAGCTGGCGCCAGGTCAGGATGCGCTCTCCGTCGGGCTCCGCGCCCGGCAGCAGCCTGGGTTCGGCGCCGGTGGCGATCAGGACCGCGTCCGCCTCCACCCTGGCGTCGCCGGCCACCACGGCCCGCGGCCCGACGAGACGGCCCGTGCCCGAGATGACCTTGACGCCCTCGGCCGCCAGCCGCGATGCCACGTCCGCCGACTGGGCCCGGGCCAGCGCCCGGACCCTCGCGTACAGTCGAGGCGCATCGATGTGAACGGCTCCGTTCCCCTCCGCATTGATCCGCAGGCCGAGACCCGGCGAGGCGTTAAGGGCCGCCATCATCCCCGAACTGGCAATCAGCGTCTTGGAAGGCACGCAGTCGGTGAGGACGCAGGCTCCACCGAGGCCGTCCCGCTCGACCACGGTGACCTCAGCACCCAGCTGCGCGGCGACCAGGGCGGCCTCATAGCCTCCCGGACCCCCGCCCAAGATCGCGATCCTGGCCTGCGGGTGGCTCACCTTCTGATTGTGTCCTATCGGCGCGGGCCTGGCCGCATCGGCACCGCGCAGCCGCACAGGCAGGTTCGCCAGCAGGATGCGCAGCCGAACTCGTACTCTTATTTGACGTGACGCTCTACGCCGCGTACGCCGGCAACATGGACCCGGCGCTCATGGCCAGACGGTGCCCGCATTCGCCACAGCACGGCACCGGCTGGCTCGACGGCTGGCGGCTGACGTTCGGCGGCGAGGACCTCGGCTGGGAGGGCGCACTGCCGACAGTTGTCGAGGACGCCGACGAGCGGGTATTCGTCACGCTGTACGAGATGACCGAGCCAGACGAGGAGTCGCTCGACCAGTGGGACGGCGCATCCCTCGGCTACTACCGCAAGTCCAAGGTCAGGGTGAGCACGGAGGACGGTGACGTGGTGGCGTGGCTGTACGTGCTCAACGACTACGAAGGCGGGCTGCCATCGGCCCGCTACATCGGCATGATGGCCGACGCGGCCGAGGCCGCTGGCGCGCCGTCAGACTACGTGGCCGGGCTGCGCGCCCGGCCATGCACGTCCGCAGGCGGCTAGCCGCCGACGCCCGCGGCGCAGCCCCTAGTGGGGGCGGTGGGGTTGTGCCGGTTACCTGCTTGGCCGCTCACCGGCCGAGTACCAGGCCCAGCAGCAGCGCAGCCGGCACCAGGAAGTAGACCAGCGGCCACCACGCCCACGTGCTCTCCAGCACCGCGTCCGGCACGCCGCGCTGCCTCGCGCCAGTCAGCCGACGACCGATTTCGGCGGCCATCAGCTGTACGATGTCCTTCCGGGCCAGCTCTTGGACTTCGGCCTGCGCCCCACGGCGGGTACCAGAACCGTACGCTCTGGGCCTGTCTCGCTCCGCGCGCATCCGGGCCTTCATGCGCGAGCGGCGGCCAGAGTGCAGCGCCCAGCAGTAGATCGTCTTCTCCTTCTGCGGTGCAGGCCTGGCACAGCCGAGCTCGACCGAGTCACCGAGATACACGCCGGTGAGCGCGCCCCACCGGATCCGGTGATCGCGGAACGGGTTGTGGACAAGGACGCCTTCGTCGTCGGCCAGCACCCTGGGCCGCACCGTGCAGGCATAGATGAGCGCTGTCACCGCCAGCAGCCCTGCGCTGAGTTCGAGGGAGAAATAGTCGTGGTCGGGGATCGCAATCTGGGCGACGTTGTAGATCGCGAACGCGACCCAGACCCACCAGAGGACGAACGGGGTGCCGCGGCGGAAGACCGTGCGGCCGTCGGCTGCCTTCTTCCACGGTGTGCTGGACGCCGCCGTCGCACCGGCCGGCGTGGCCTGGCCGTCCCTGACCGCGCTGGCGGCCTGCGGGCCGTCCACGGCCGGGTCGAATCGGACTTCGCGGCCCGCGGAGGCGCTGCCGGTACCCAGCCCCGACCCGTCAGGCCCGGCGGGCGCGGGCTCGTCCGGTCGCGCCGGCGCCTCATCGTGCTGCGACGACACGGGTTCACTCCAGTAGCTCAGCTCGGGGGACAGGCAGACGGGAGCTGCCAGCAGCCAGAGTCACGCTGAGCTGCGCTGCGAGCAGGAAACCCGGCCAGACCTACCGGCATGCCGACCGCCGCCGGGGTCTGGGTCCCACTCTATGCGCAGCGGCCGGGTGGCCAGGTTTGTGCTCGCGCGAGCAGTCCGGGCCGGCCGGCTGCGGGCGCTGCCGCCGGCCCGCAGCGGCGGCTGGCCGGCTATGCAACACCGTCTAATAGGGCCTCCGCGACCCGGTTGCTCGACGGATCGCCGGGCACGGCGCCCGATGCCACCGCGCCGCCGTCGTGCAGTGCGGTGAGCGCCGTGGCCGCCAGGAGCCGGACACCATAGCCGATGGCGCGCTCGTCGACGTCGAAGACGGCCTGGTGGATGTCGAAGTCGGCGGCCGAGCCAGGCGTTCTCGTGCCGAGCCTGGCCAGCGCGCCGGGGATGGAATCCAGGTACCACGCGAAATCCTCGCCGCCGAGGCTCTGCGGCGCCTCGGTGATGGCATCTGGGCCGAGGACCCGCTCCGCTGCCGCCTCGAACATAGCGGTGCTGACCGCCTCGTTGACGGTCGGCGGCACGCTGCGCTGGTAGGTAATCTCGGGCATGACGCCGTAGGCGGCCGCCACCGACTCCAGCAGCGCCTTCACAAGATCCGGCGCCTCGTGCCAGGCAGCGTCGTCCAGGCACCGGACAGTGCCCTCGACCAGGCCATCGTGGGGGATCGCGTTGGCCGCCGAGCCTGCGCTGACCCGGCCCCACACCAGGCTGAGGCTGGACCGCGGATCAACCCGGCGCGACAGCGCCGCCGGCAGCTCGGTGATGATCTTGCCGAGCGCAAACACCAGGTCAGCGGTCAGGTGTGGTCTCGCCGTGTGCCCGCCAGGGCCGCTGACCCGCACGGTCAGCTTGTCGCACGCGGCCGTGATCGGACCGACCCGCGTGCCGATCTTGCCCACATCGAGCCGCGGGTCACAGTGCAGCGCAAAGATCCGGTCGACCGACGCGATGCCGCCAGCGGCCATGACATCGACAGCGCCGCCAGGCACTTCCTCGGCGGGCTGGAAGATGAGCCGCACCTTGCCGGGCAGGACGCGCGTGGCGGCGGTCCGGGCGAGGAACAGCCCGGTGCCCAGCAGGATGGCGGTGTGCACGTCGTGCCCGCACGCGTGGCACGCACCGCGGTTCAGCGACCGGTAGGGCACGTCCTTCTCGTCGTTGATCGGCAGCGCGTCGATTTCGGCGCGCAGGGCCACCACCGGCGCACTGCCGGCGAGGTCGTCGCCGATGTCCACCGTGAGGCCAGTGCCTTTGGGCAGGATGGCCGGCTTGAGCCCGGCAGCCTCCAACCGGAGCGCGACTCGCCTGGTCGTCCGGTACTCGTGGTACCCCGTCTCTGGATGCGCGTGCAGATCCCGCCGGAAGTCGACAAGGTCAGCTTCGTGCTCGGCGAGGAACGTGTCGAGTTCTCGGTCGACATCACGCTCGGCCATGCGCTGCTCCCCCGTCGGCAACGAGAATGACCTGCCCGGCTTGCCCAGTAACTATTGTGCGCCGATCGTTTTCGGCGGTTCGCAGGGTGTCCATAGAGTCCCGAACTCACTCCAGTCCGCTCGCAAGCATCGCCAGACCGGGACTTTGCTGCCGCTGGCCTGCGGCACCAGACCCGGGCTCCGGCCCGGTGGAACAGCCCGCTCCAGAACTGTGCCGACGTCCGTTTCGCCGGAGAATGGACCGCGAATCGCCGTCCGGCCGAGCCGGCTAGTGGCATTCACCGCTAACGAGGCGCCGTACGCCGCAAATCCCCGATCCGCTCGCAAGCAAACTTCAGCTGGCCAACGAAATATGCAGGACCCTCATGCAGCGGCCCGCAACCAATCGTCAATCGCTTACGAGATCCATACGCTCTACTGGCCAGCATCGTACCGCTCCGATGGGCAACGCGCTGACGATGCGCGATTGTCCGTACCTGCACCTCCCGCGGCGCCCGAGGCCGGGCCTGCGGCCAGCTAATAGATCTCCGGCGGCTTGTAGACACCCCATACATCGCGCAGCGCGTCGCAGACCTCGCCGATCGTGGCAAGCTCCCGCAGCGCCTCGCGCAGCGGATAGAGAAGGTTCGCGTCACCGCCGGCCGCGCGGCGGACGTTGTCGAGCCGCCGCGTGACTTCGGCGGTGTTACGGCGCGACCGCAGCACGGCGAGCCGCTCCGTCTGCGCCGCTTCGATCGCGGGATCGACCCGCAGCGGCTCGTACGGCTCTTCCTCCTGGGTCACGAACGCGTTGACGCCGACGATCTTGCGCTCGCCCGCATCCACCTCACGCGCGATGCGGTACGCGGACCGCTCGATCTCCGCCTTCTGGAAGCCCTGCTCGATGGCGGCGACTGCGCCGCCAAGCGAGTCCACCTGATCCATCAGCTCGCGCGCCCGCGCTTCTACATCGGAGGTCATCGACTCGATCGCGTACGATCCGGCCAGCGGGTCGGCCGTCGCGGTCAGGTCCGTCTCGTACGCCAGCACTTGCTGTGTCCGCACCGCGAGGGTGGCCGCCTTCTGGGTGGGCAGCGCGATGGCCTCGTCGTAGGCGTTGGTGTGCAGGGACTGGGTGCCGCCGAGCACCGCGGCCAGCGCCTGCAGCGTCACCCTGGCCAGGTTGACCTCCGGCTGCTGCGCGGTGAGTTGCACCCCCGCGGTCTGGGTGTGGAAGCGCAGCATCTGCGAGCGGGGATCGCGCGCGCCGAATTCGTCACGCATGATGTGCGCCCACAGCCGCCGGGCGGCACGGAACTTGGCCACCTCTTCCAGCAGGGTCGTGCGGGCGACGAAGAAGAACGACAGCCGCGGGGCGAACTCATCGACGGCAAGTCCGGAGTCGATGGCGGTGCGTACGTACTCGCGGGCGTTCGCCAGCGTGAACGCGACCTCCTGAACGGGCGTCGCCCCGGCCTCGGCCATGTGGTAACCGGAGATCGAGATGGTGTTCCAGCGCGGAATCTCCGCCCGGCAGTAGGCGAATGAATCGGCGACCAGCCGCAATGACGGCTGCGGCGGATAAATGTAGGTGCCCCGGGCGATGTATTCCTTGAGGATGTCGTTCTGAATGGTCCCGGAAATCTCCGCGGGTCCGACGCCCTGCTCCTCGGCGACGAGCTGGTACAACAGCAGCAAGAGCGCAGCCGGAGCGTTGATGGTCATCGACGTGGACACCTGGTCCAGCCGGATACCGGAGAACAGCTGCCGCATGTCCTCGAGCGAGTCGATCGCGACCCCGACCTTGCCCACCTCGCCGCGGGCCTGCGGGGCGTCGGAGTCGTAACCCATCTGGGTCGGCAGATCGAAGGCCACCGACAGACCCGTGGTGCCGGCCTCGATCAGCTGGTGGTACCTGCGGTTGGAGTCCGCCGCCGTCGAGAACCCGGCATATTGCCGCATCGTCCACGGCCGCGCCCGGTACATCGTGGGATAGATGCCTCGGGTAAAGGGGAACGACCCCGGCTCGCCCAGCGCCGTCTCTGGGTCCAGGCCCAGCACATCCTTGGGACCGTAGACGGCCTCGATCGGCTCGCCCGACTCCGACCTGCGGCTCATGCGTCCAGCCTACGGTGGCAGCGCTGAGACGGCGCGGGTGAAATGCGCCACCGCGGCCCAGTATCTGGTTACCGGGTAGGGCGGCCGCGCCACGACCGGACGACCCTGGTCCGGGCAACGCTTGGCAAAATCTTCATCTGGCTCGTCACTGCTGGCCGGATACGCCGGATAACCGCAGGTGGCATGCCGTGACGGCCGGGAAAGGTGGCACTGGCCGACCAGCGCGGAGTCTGCAGACGGATAGGCTCCAGCGACAGTCGGCCGGTGCGACATTTCCGGCGGGCCGCAGGAATCGAGGTACGGCGTGAGGCGAGGCACCCTGGGCGTGACCGCGCTCATCGCCGTGGCGGCCGCCGTGCTGCCCGGCCTCGCCGCGAGCGCTTCGGCTGCCACCGCCGGAACGGCCGCCACGTTGCTTCTCCAAGCTCGGGCCCGGCACGCGCCGCACGCCGGGGCGACCAGGCTCACCGCGAATGCCATCCGGCCGGAGCGGTCGGCCCCGCAACCCGGTAGCTATGCGGCCAGCATCGTTGGCGGTCCGCTGATGGCCAGCACGGGCACCGTGGTGAACGAGCCCGCAACCGGGTCGCAGCCGGTCCCGAGCGTGCCCGCGTCCGCGTGGGTGGTCGCGAACGCCAGCACCGGCCAGGTGCTCGCGGCCAAGGATCCGCACGGCGAGTACGGCCCTGCCAGCACGCTCAAGGTGCTCACCGCCATCACGTTGATCCCGCTGCTCAACCCCAGCGCCGAGATAGTCGCCAGCCCGCTGGCCACCTCGCAGCAGCCCACCAGCGCCAACCTGATCACCGGCCAGTACTACAAGGTCTCTGACCTGTTCCGGGCCCTGCTGCTGATCTCGGCCAACGACGCGGCCGTGGCCCTCACCCAGGCCACCGGATCGTTCGCCAAGGGCATGGCGCTCATCAACGCAGAAGCGCAGCACCTGCAGGCCTATGACGTGGTGGCCAAGCTGCCGAACGGGCTACCCGCGGCAGGCCAGGTGGTGTCGGCCTACGACGAGGCGCTGATCGCCCGGCAGGCCCTGAGCATGCCCGCGTTCATGAGCTATGACGAGACGCTTACTAGCCAGCTGGAGCTCAAGCCGGGCGACTCCGAGACGCTGGTCAATCAGAACTACCTGCTGACGCAGTACCCAGGCGGCATCGGCGGCAAGATCGGCTGGACCGTCAGCTCCGAGGCCACCTACATCGGCATGGCCAGCCGCAACGGGGTCACCCTCATCGTGACGGTGCTGCACTGCACGTCGCTGCAGGAGATCACTTCGGCGGAGCAGCTGCTGAACTGGGGCTTTGCCATGAACGGCAAGGTCAAGCCGGTTGGCACGCTGGTGCCACCGCTGGCAGCCGCAACCCACACCACCAGCGCGGCGCGGGGCGGCGGTCCGGGCAGGGCGGCAGACGCCGTCGAGATAACCCCTGAGCCCGGCCCGGTCGGTACCGCAGGGCTGGCGATCGGCGGCGTGGCCGTCGCCGTTCTCGGCCTCGGCGGTCTCCTGGTGATGCGCCGGCGCGCTTCGGTGGCCCAGGCCGGCGGCATGGTGGCCGACGCTCCCGGCGCCGATGCAGTGGCCGACGCTCCCAGCGCCGATTCAGTCGACTCATGAGTGCCGATCTGGTGCCGGAGAGGTGCACCAGATCGGCGCTCATCCGCGCGGAAACCGCGTCAGCTGTCGGCCGTGCCCGCGCTTCGCTGCCTGCCGCGGAACACCGGCACCGGCACGATCCGCGAGATGCCCCGCGAGGCGCCGACCGGCTCCTTTTCTGGAGCCGGTTCAGCCTTGACGGGTGCGACCGGCCGGTCCGGGACGATCACGGTCAACCGGCCCAGCGCCACCGCGGCCAAGAACACGATGACGACGCCGAGACCGGTGAAGAAGCCAATCTGCTCCAGCGCTCCGTGCAGCCCGCTGCTGGCGGGCTGGCCGGCCGTCGGCAGGCTGGCCCAGCGCCCGG
>JASHSZ010000311.1 GCA_030040815.1 Streptosporangiaceae bacterium | reverse complement strand
GTGACTGGCTCAGGCATGATCCCTGCACCAGCAAGGTGGACCGTGGCCGGGTCCGCTCACGTCGGCGAAGTGCCAGCAATTCCTGGCTCGCCAGCCGGGACAGCCATCCGGATCTGGGTTGACGCCGCGGGGAGTATCCAGCAGGCCCCGCCGACGCCGGGGCAGGTCACGGCTGAAGTTGTGGTAGCGCTGGTGCTTGGGCCGGCGGGAGTCGCGACCGGCCTGTGGCTGGCGTGGTGCGCCCTGAGATGTCTGCTGAACAGGCGCAGGCTGGTGAGCTGGGCCAAGGAGTGGTCATCGTTCGGCCCGTCGTGGACTCGTTGACCAAGACGTTCTTCGTAGTCACTGAGCAGGGGGAGCTGCCGAGGCGTCACGGGTGTTTCTTCCCCGCGGCACCTAGACAGCCGCCGGCTCGGCCCGCGGCCAGACAGGCCCCTCAGCCATGGGCGCGTTAGTGAATGGGGACTCTCCATTCGAGGAGCGTGCCTGACCCGTTTGCCGCGTCAGCCGGGCCTACGGTGAGCGCCCCACCGAGCAGCTGGGCGCGCTCGGCCATGTTGGTCAGCCCGCTGCGACGGGTATTCGGTCCGATCCCGGTCCCGTTGTCCCTCACGCGCAGGACCAGATCGCCGTCGGCCTCCACGCTCACCTCCACCTCGCTGGCGTTGGCATGCCGCGCCGCGTTGGACAGCGCCTCTCGCAGCACGGTCAGCAGGTGCTCGGCTGGCCCGGCTGCCACGTTGTCATCGAGTCCGCTTCCGAGCCGAAGGGTTGGGGCGAGACCCAGCATCGGCGCCATCTCGTCGGCAATGGCCACGATGCGCCCGCGAAGGCCGATCCCGGCGTGCGGGCGGCGTGAGTGGAGCGAGAAGATCGCGGTGCGGATGTCGGCGATCGCCTGGTCCATCTCGTCGACGACCTGCTCCATCCGCTTGCGAACGGCCGGATCCGCTGCCATCGGGGCCGTGCCCTGCAGCGACATTCCAGCGGCATACAGCCGTTGGATGACCTGGTCGTGCAGGTCGCGCGCGATGCGGTCACGGTCCTCGAATACCCGCAGTTGCTCAGCGTCCCGGCGCCGGTCGGCCAGCTCCAGCGCAATCGCTGCCTGGGCGGCGAACGACGCGGCGACCTCCACGGCGGCCTGAGGGAACGGCATGGCGCCGTGCCGTCGGCCGATGGTGACGACACCACGCACACTGCCGGGACCGCCGAGCGGGAAGACCACTGCGGGGCCGATGTGGTTCATGGCAGCCCGAGCCACCGCGGCAGCACGCTCGTCGGCGGCGAAATCCGCGACCGTCTCCGGCTGTCCGCTCTCCAGTACCCGGCCAGACAGCGACCCGCCGACCGGCAACACCAGGCCGCGCGTGGCCTCGGCGCCATCGCCATCGGCATGCTCGATGACCAGCCGCTGCCCGTCGCTGGCAGGCAGCGCCACCACGGCCAGGTCCGCACCTGATAGTTCCAGCGCCTGCATCGTCAGGGTGGCTAGCACCTCGGCGGGTTCAGTCCCCGACAGCAGCCGCGTCGCGAGCTCGCCGCTGGACCGAAGCCAGCGTTGCTGGCGGCGAGAGTCCTCATAAAGCCGCGCGTTCTCGATCGCCACCCCGGCCGCCGCTCCAAGCGCGGACACGAACGCCTCATCGTCCGCGGTGAACTCGCCGCCGCCACGCTTCTCGGTCAGGTAGAGGTTGCCGAACACCTTGCCCCGCACGTGCACCGGGGCTCCCAGGAAGGTGCGCATCGGCGGGTGTCCGTGCGGGAATCCAACCGAATCCGGATGGGTCTTGATGTCCGCCAGCCGCAGCGGTCGCGGGTCTCGGATCAGCAGCCCCAGCAGGCCCTTGCCCTCCGGCCAGTGATCAATGCCAGCTATCTGCGACTCTTCCAGGCCAACCGGTACGAACTCCGCGAATTGCCCGTTTTCTCCAATCACTGCCAGCGCCCCGTACCGCGCGTCTGCCAGATTGACCGCAGCCTCGACGATCCGGTGCAGCATGGTCTCCAGGTCCAGGCCGGAGCCGACGGCGACGACGGCTTCGAGCAGTTCGTTCATCCGGTCTCGGGTCACCCGCACGGCCTGCAGGCGGGACTGCAGTTCGCCCAGCAGCTCATCGAGCTGAAGCTGCGGCAGCAGACCCGAGACAACTTCGGCGCGGTGCTCCATCGGCCGACCCTCCCTGCCGGCCAACGTATCTTTAGCCGCCGTCTCCGTCCATTCGGTGCTGCTCAGCATCGGTTGACGGGCCTTGAATGGCGAGCGCAAGGCGGCCGACGAAGTCCCGGATCGTTGCCGAGGCAACTCGGCTCAGGATGGCGTGATCCACCATCGCGCCTAGCTTTCCGAGCGGCGGTCGGTAGACACCCGTCAAGATCAGCATCGTGTCGTGGCCCTCGGCGGGCGTCAGGGAGATGTCGGCATCCAGCGCGGGGAAGAGCCTGCTGCCCGGACCGGTAGCCTCCCATCTGACGGGCAGGCGGGCCAGGTCATTAGTCACGATGACGTCTCCGACGTGAATCATGACTAGCTTGGACAATTCTGGCCACGTGCCGGGTGGACCGACCTTGGTAACGCCGGTGATCCCATCACCATACGCAGCCCGAGATGCATCGAGGAGCCGGCCGCTCTGCGCTAGGCTTGCCAGCCCGCCGCAGGCGACGGCGAACGCGGCAGCAAGCCGCACTTCCTCACGCACAAACACCTAGGTAGTTCATGCCACCAATGGCCGCACGAATATGGACCTAGGTCCTGACCCGTCGCGCCTTCGGTCCGTCAGCACGCAGCATGCATGCTTAGCTGCCATGGGCTACCGTCAGTCCACCAGACCGACCAGCTCTGGCAGGAGGCCGAGGTCCCGGCGGAGACGTGACGTTCGGCCCTCGATAGACCGGCCAGGCCGCGAGGTAATGAGATGGGAGATCATCCGACCGGACTCGGATGGGTGCACCTCTCCGGGAGGCGGCCATGACACGCAGGGACGATCATTTTGACGCCTTGGTCGGACAGCTCGGCGCCGCTTATTACCATGCACTGCACGGAGAGGGATCTGCCGCCGACGTCAGCAAGGCCGTCGCCAGGGTAACCGAAGCCGAGCGAGACGGCGCCGAAGTCCCGTCGGGTGCTCCGCAGACGCCTATCAGTTCTCGGCGGACGGGCCGCTGGCAGGTCAGTGAGGTCATGACGACCGGGGTTGTATCGGTGGCCAAGAACGCCAGCTACCGGCACGTCGCAAAGTTGCTGACCGAGCATCACCTGACGGCCTTGCCGGTCGTGACGCCGGAAGGGCAGGTCATCGGCGTCGTGTCCGAGGCCGACCTGATCCGCAAGCAGGAACGCCACGAGCACGCAGAGCGCAAGCCCGGCTGGCAGTTTCGGCCGGCGGCCCGGGCGAAGGCGGAGGCCCGGACCGCGGCGGAGCTCATGACCGCCCCGGCCATCACCATCAGCCCCGACGCGCTGCTAGGCACGGCCGCCAGGCTGATGGGCACCCACCATGTCAAGCGGCTCCCGGTGGTCGATGCAAACGGCACCATGGTCGGCATCGTGAGCCGCACGGACCTGCTCAAGGTGTTCGTCCGCCCGGACGCCGAGATCGCCGCCGAAGCCAGGGACGTGCTGACCCGCATCCTGCTCGCCCATCCGGCCGCCGTCCACGTCACCGCCTACGACGGCGTGATCACCCTCACCGGAGAGCTCGGCAGCGATGTGGAGATCGCTGCGGCGGTCCGGCTGATCGAGGCGATCGACGGGGTCGTGGCCGTGACCAGCACGCTGTACTCGTAAGCATCGGGAACGAGCCAGCAGCCGGGTTCGAATCCCGCCGTCACGGGGCCTCTCGGGACGCCCGGCGCGTGCCGCCCAAGCTACCCAATGTGCTGCCATGTCGTTGGTCCTCACACCCAGGGAACTCTGGCCCTGGCGGCACCAGAAGGTCTTTGCGAGCTTGCTATTGGCGCTGCGGCGTGGCCGCAAGCGAGTATGCGCCGACTAGGGAACACCTTATGAGTGGGCTTCTGCAGGCATCGGCAGTCGACCATGTCGGCGGGCCGACGGCGCCCGACCGCAACCGCTACGCAGACCTGCTGCGGGTCGCCGCGATCTTCGCTGTCGTCTACGGCCACTGGGTGCTTACCAGCATCACCTACACGCGAGGTCGGCTGTCTGGCCTGGACGCGCTCGAGTACGTGAGCTGGGGACGCTGGGTAACCCTGCCGCTTCAGGTCATGCCCGTGTTCTTCCTGGTCGGGGGTTACGCTAATGCGCTCTCCTGGACTGCCCACCAGGCTCGAGGCGAGACCTGGACGACCTGGGTTCGCCGCCGCGCGATGCGGCTGCTGTGGCCGACCAGCGTCTACGCGGCTGCAGCCACCGTCGCAGCCGGTCTCGCCATCGCGGGCGGCCTGCCGGCGACCGAACTGGCGCAGGCGGGCTGGCTCATCGCGCTGCACCTGTGGTTCCTGCCGGTCTACCTGCTGCTGATCGCGCTGACCCCGGCCATGCTGGCCGCCCAGCGGCGATGGGGGCTGGCCGTGCCGGCGGCCATGGCGCTGGCCGCGGCCGGCGTCGACGCTGGCGTGCTGGGCCCGCACCTGCCAGTCATCGGCTTCGCGAACTACTTCCTGGTGTGGGGATCGGCGCACCAGTGGGGATTCGCCTGGCGCGACGGCAGCCTCACTCGGGACCCCTGGCGCCCCTGGCTGCTCGCGGGTGCCGGGCTGGCGCTGCTGGCCGGGCTGCTCGCCTGGAGCCCGTTCCCGGTCGACATGATCGGCGCGGGCGAGCGGATCACCAATACCGGACCACCCTCGATCGCGTTGCTGGCCCTCGCCGCGACAGAGACCGGCCTGCTGCTTGCCGCCGAGCCGGCCGTGAACCGGCTGCTTGATCGCGAGCGCTGGTGGCGGCTCGTCAGCTGGCTTAACCCCAAGGTGATGACCATCTATCTGTGGCACATGGCTCCCGTCGTGATCGTGGCCGCCGCGCTCTACCCAACCGGGGTCATGCCTCAGCCGCCAATCGGCAGCGCCCACTGGTGGGTGTCGCGACTGGTCTGGTTCGCGGTGCTGACGCTTGTTCTCGTGCCGCTCGTCGCCGCGGTTACGTGGGCCGAGCGGCCGCTGCGGCTGCTGCCCGCGGGCCTAGGGCGACCCGGATCATGGTCGCCGGTGCTGCTCGTCGTCGGCCTCGGCGCCGCGATGACCGGGCTCACCAGGCTCGCGATCTCCGGGTTTGCTCCCGGAGGCAGCCTGGCCTGGCCGACGCTGGCCGCCCTGGCCGGCGGAACGCTGCTTGCTCTGCTGTCCGGTCGCGTACCGAGGCTGGGTGTCACCGGCATGGAACGGGCGACCCGCCCTGCCGAAGGCGGCGGCTAGCGAGCGGGGGAGCTAACCGCGCGCGAGCACCGGCAAGGCTAGGACCGTGGCCGGCCGGCGGCCAGCCGGAGCCGCGCAGCGTCGCTGCGTTCCTGCTCTTCCAGCGCGAAGGTGACATCAGCGAGCGCCTGCTCGAGTCTTGGGATCCACCGGTCCTGCACGGCGCGAAGCCGATACCGGGTAGCCCGGACCTCGGCGTCGACAATGCGGACCGCTGCCGCGGCGACCGCGTGGTCCGCCGCAGCGGCGAGCGCGGTGCGGTGCGCCTGCCGGGTGCGTGCCAGGACCGGATCATCCCAGGTCGCCGGCGACGCAAAGGTGCACGCGGCATGGCTCGGGTAGCGGACGCCCATCGCCAGCTCATAGCCGATGGTCACCGCTGCCCGCTGGCCGTCGTCGGCCAGCCTGATCGCCCGCTGCCCGCCGAGCAGCGCCGCGCGCAGCAGCCAGCTCTGCGCGTCCGCCGCACAGCGGTCCCAGCGGGTCCGTGTCTCCGCGGCCGTGGCCTCTCGCCGGGCGAGCTCAGCCTGCAGGATGCGCAGCTTACGGTCGAGCAGGTCGGCGCCGCGCCGGGCCGTTTCGAGCCGCCGGACGAGCCAGATGCGTCCCGCCCGGCCGGGCGGGACGATCAGCTTGGGTTGCGCCATGGCAGCTCACCGCCCGCCGACGGCCGGCGCGCTATCACCCACCGGATAGTGCGCATCGAGCTGCGCAGCCGACAGCATGGTCAGCTCGGCGCGGGGGAGTGTCCCGAGTGCCTGCCACGCGCGGCCGAGCGTGTCGTCGAGGGTGCGGTTCTCCGCGCGGCCCTGGCTGATCACCTGGCTCGCGAACACGCCGTCGAACGCCTGGTAGCGGCGGTCCGACGCGCTGAGGGCCGCCACGCCGACCAGCTCGGCAAGCTCGGTAACCCGGCGCGCGGCCGCGAGCGCGGCCAGGGACTGAGCCGCGACGTCCAGGTGATCGTCCCTGGTGCGTCCGGGTCCGGCGCCGTGCCGCATGAGTCTCGACAGCGAGGACAGTGCGTCCACCGGGGGGTAGATCCCGCGAGCGTGCTGCTCCGCGGACAACACGATCTGTCCCTCGGTGATGTAGCCGGTCAGGTCGGGCACGGGATGCGTGATGTCCCCGCCCGGCATGGTCAGCACCGGCATGAGGGTCACCGAGCCGGGCACGCCGCGCATCCGCCCGCACCGCTCGTACAGCGACGCGAGATCGCTGTACAGGTAGCCGGGATAGGCGCGGCGGGCCGGGATCTCACCTCGCGCAGCCGACACCTCACGCAGCGCCTCGCAGTAGCTCGTCATGTCCGCCATCACGACGAGCACGTGCCGGCCGAGCGTGAAGGCGAGGTGTTCGGCGACCGTCAGCGCGATCCGCGGGGTGAGGAAGCGTTCGATCACCGGCGCGTCAGCGAGGTTAAGCAGCAGCACCAGGTCCGCGGCGGATCGCTGGCCGAGGATCCTGCGTACCGTGGCGGCGTCGGCGTGGGTGAGTCCCATCGCGGCGAACACGACACTGAACGGCTCGCCTCCGGCCGAGGCCTGGGCGGCGACCTGCGCAGCCAGCTCGAGGTGCGGCAGGCCCGCTACCGAGAAGATCGGCAGCTTCTGGCCGCGGACCAGTGTCGTCAGACCGTCGATGGCGGACACGCCGGTGAGTACCGGCTCGGCGGGCGGCTCCCGCACGACGGGGTTCATGGGGAATCCGGTGACGGCGGCGGTGGCCTCGCCGGTTACCGGCGCCCCGCCGTCCATCGGGTCGCCCCGCCCGGTGCAGACCCGGCCGAGCCAGTCGCTACCGACGGGGATGCGCAGCGGCGACCCGGTGAACCCCACTCGGGTGCTGGTCGTGGTGAGGCCGGTCGTGCCCTCAAGCACCTGCACGACCGCGAGGTCACGATCGGCTTCCAGCACCAGGCCGTGCCGTTCCCGCCCGGTGCCGTCGCGGATGGTCGCGAACTCGTCCCACCCGACGCCAGCCACGCCGCGCACGACCAGCAGCGGGCCGCGCAGCTCGGCGATGTCGGTGTACTCGCGCCGTGCCCAGGCCGTGGTCATGCTGCACTGTCCTGTTCTGCCGCACTGTCCTGGTCCGGCGTACCACGACGCGCAGCGGCAGCGTCCGGTTCTGCCGCGGTGTCGGCTGCGTGGCTCAGCTGATCGAGCCGGGCGAGCATGGCGCGCTCGCGGGCGGCGACATCCGCGGGCGTGCCGGCCTCTTCCCGCGCGCGCAGGATCGGCGCGAAGTCCGTCTCCTCGATCTCGGCGGGCGGCACGCCGCCGCGCGCAAGCTGC
This sequence comes from Streptosporangiaceae bacterium, assembly GCA_030040815.1. The sequence continues at coordinate 20,236 of JASHSZ010000311.1, read as the reverse complement.
TGGCAGCGATCCGCGACCGCCAGCACCGCGTCCGCGAGCGCGGCCGCCCTGGCGCTGTCGCAGGAGGCGTCGACCGGGCTGAGCGCGCTCTGCTGCAGCAGGCCCTCTCGGATCAGGCGGCCCGCCAGGATCGTGGCGCGTTCCGGTGGCGGCAGCGCGCTCACGCCCATGAGCTCGGCCAGCGAGCCGAGCCGGTCCGCCTCGGCGAGCAGCGTGGCAAGCCGGGTCCGGCGCTGCGCCCAGCCCCGGTCACCGTGGTCGGCGTGCCAGCTCGCGACGACGTCGTCATCCCGCGAAAACGACCCTGCCCAGGACACCGCCGGGTAGTGCCGCGCATAGGCGAGGTCGCGGTCCAGTGACCACAGGCAGCGCACGAACCGCTGCGTGTAGGTCGTCACCGGCTCGGTCATGTCGCCGCCGGCTGGGGACACCGCTCCGATGATCGTCACCGAGCCAGAGCGGCCCTCCGCGGTAGTGACGCACCCGGCCCGCTCGTAGAACGCGGCGAGCGCCGAGGACAGGCTCGCCGGGTACCCTTCCTCGGCCGGCAGCTCGCCGCTGCGGGAGGCGAACTCGCGGAGTGCCTCGGCCCACCGGGACGTGGAATCGGCGATCACCACCGCGTCCAGGCCCATGTCGCGGAAGTGCTCCGCCACCGTGGCCGCCGTGTAGATGCTGGCCTCGCGCGCCATCATCGGCATGTTCGAGGTGTTAGCGATCACGACCGTCCGGTCCGCGAGTCGCCCGCCGGTCCGCGGGTCGGTGAGTCCGGAAAGCTCGTCGAGCATGTCGGCCAGCTCGTTGCCGCGCTCGCCGCACCCGACGTACACGATCACGTCGGCGTCGCACCACTTGGTGATTTGCTGGAGCAGCATCGTCTTGCCGGTGCCGAAGCCGCCAGGAACCGCGGTCGCGCCGCCCCTGGTGATAGGGAACAGCAGGTCGATGACCCGCTGACCGGTGACCAGAGGAGCCTCGCTATCGCGCCGCACGCGGTAGGGCCGCGGCGCGCGCACTGGCCAGGCTGAGGTCAGCTGCACCGGCGTCCCGCCGACCGTCGCGATGACCGCGTGGGAGGGAACGGGGCCGCCCGGGCAGATCTCGCTGACCGGTCCGCTGAGCTCTGGCGGCACCAGGACCCGGTAGCTGATGCCGCCGGCCGTGGGTACCGTGCCCAGCGCGGTGCCGCCGGTCACCAGGGTGCCGTCGGCTACGGCGGGCGTGAAGGTGAACTCGCGGTCGGCCTCGGAAGCGGTGATGGCACCCGGCTCAAGCCAGGCGGGCGCGCCGGAGAGCGGTCGGAGCAGCCCGTCGAAGATGCCGCCGAGCAGGTGTGGGCCGAGCAGCGCGGACAGCGGTTCCCCCCGCGAACGGGCCGGGTGTCCGGGTGCGAGCCCGCCGGTGTAGTCGTAGGCCTGCACCGTTGTCACGTCACCGCGGACCGCTACCGCCTCGCCAGGGAGCCCGCGGGAGCCAAGCTCGACGACGTCGGACATCGCGACGTGCGTGAGGCCGGTGACCTCGACGAGGGGGCCGTTCACCCTGGTGACCTCGGCGGCGCGCGGTTCGGGAGTCGTCATGGCACCCACAGCTCCCTGACGGCCGCGCCGAGTTCGGCCATTGCGAGGTCGGCCAGCCGGGCGAGTGAGCAGTCGACGACCACCCCGGGCGCGCGTGCGACAAACCCGCCGCCAGGTTCGGGGCTGAGCTGAGCGCCCGGTCCCGCCGCCTGGGCGGCGAGGCGGGCGAGCCGCTCGCCGAGCTGATCGTAGCCAGGCTGGTCCGGCAGCGCGGTGACGGCTGCGTGGATATGAGCCCGCAGCTCATCGCACGCCTCGCGCTGCGCCGCGAGCACCGCGGACCTGGCAGCGTCGTGAGCCTGCCGCAGTCTCGCGGTCGTCTGCGGAGCGACGGTACCGGCGGCGGCGGCGGGAGCGGCGTCCACGGCCATTGCGCCCTCTTGGTGTGCGCGCGCCAGGATCGCCTCGGCCTCGGCGCGAGCGGCCGCTCGGATCTGGTCTGCCTCTGCCTCGGCGTCTCGCCGGAGGCGCTCGGCCACCAGCGCGAGTGCATCAGCGGCTACCCCGGCAGTCATAGCTGCATCACCGCCGTCAGCACGTCCGGACGCTGTTCCAGCCGATCGGCAAGCCAGGCCGCGGCGTTCGCGGTCATGATGACCAGCGCCGTGCTGGGAGGCAGCGCATCCCAGGCTGCGGCCGCCTCGTCCGGGCTGTCGACAGCGCAGATCGCCGCACCGGCAAGCGCGTAGCCCTGCACCGCGAGTGCGTCGCCGATGACGGCCGCCGTGGCCATGGCAGTCAGGCCTTCCCGACCAGGATGATGCCGATGATCAGGCCGTAGATCGCGATGCCCTCGGCGAGGCCGACGACCACCATCGAACGGCCGAACAACTCTGGCCGCTCGCTCATCGCGGCCACCGCGGCGGCGCCGGTATAAGCCACCGCGATCCCGGCGCCAATCGTCGACCCGGCCACCGAGATGCCGGCTCCGATCAGCGCGCCCGAGTTGGCGGTGCTGCTGACGGCGGCGTGTGCCGCCACGGCCGCGCCGGACATGCTGGCGGCGCTGGCCGGCTCGCCCGTCAGCGTGAGAACGAGCAGCACGGTGGCGCCCACCAGGAGCAGCCCGCCTGTTATGGCAAGGACGACTGCGCCGCGCTGGCGATGGCGGGCCGCCAGCCGAGACAGCACAGCGGCCGGGACGACGATCACCGGCAGCGCGACTAGCCAGGCAGCGATCACGAGCGTGCCTCCTCCACCTCGAGCCGGCGAGTCGGCTCGCTGGCATCCAGTTCTTGCATGCCGTACGCGACGGGGACGTGCCAGGGCCGGAACGGCTCCCCCTGAGCGATAAAGACACGGGAGAACAGCTCGTAGTACTCCAGCCGGAGCGCCTGGATGGCCGCGACGAGTGCTTCGAGGCTGAATGCGAGCGCGGTGCCCGCCGCGAAGACCAGGACTCCGCCTGCTGCTCCCAGAAGGCCACGATGCCACAGGTCGCGGGTGCCCTCCCAGACGAGCAGGCCTAGCGCAGCGTGAGCCAGGCCGAACGCCGCGAGTCGCGTGAACGACACGACGTTGGAGCCTAGCCGGACCACGAGGTCGAAGACCTCGACCGACGCCTGCACGATGGCGATGCCACCACGGCCCGCTTCCGCCAGGAACCCAGCGGCGGCCAGCCCGACGCCTCCCAACGCGACGAGGCCGCCAGCCAGCAGCCAGGCACCGTGGTGGAAGTGCCAGCCTGCGGCCCCAGCCGCTGCGCCGAGGAACAGGCAGCTGCCGGCTATGCCGGATGGCGCATAGACCGCGGCACGCCAGCCGCCCTCCCGCCATCGGTTGATCGTGCCGAGCACGTAGGCACCCGCGAGCAAGACCGCGCCGAAGCCAGCTGCCGTCAGCAGGAGCGTGACGGGCTGCTCGAGCGGGCTGAGCCAGATGGTGGGTACCAGCCCCGTCGGGCCGAAGCACTCTCCGTACAGCAGGCCGAAGGCCGTGGCAGCCACGCCTGCCCCGCCGACGAACGGCCAGGCCGCACGGTACCTGCGCAGCCAGCGCGGCCAGCCCAGCCGGAGCGCCGCCGCCACGGCCACCAGCAGCAGGCCCTGTCCGGCGTCGCCGAACATCATTCCGAACATGACGACGTAGCTGGCCCAGGCCAGCCAGCTCGGGTCGACATCGGCGTACGGCACCGTGCCGTACGTCTGCACCAGCGGGGTCAGCTCATGGTGGAGCCCGCGCTCGGCGAGCAGGGTTGGCGCCAGCGACCAGGTTGGCCGCGCCAGCGGGACCACGGTGCCGCCGGCCTCCGCGAGTGCGGCCGTCAGCTCGGGCAGCCGGCTCACCGGAATCCAGCCCACGAGCGCCGCCGCGCCAGACCGCCTGAGCGCTGTAGCGGCGTGGCCTTTCAGCTCCGCCTCACCCGCAAGCAGGTCGTAGCGGCCTGATCGCGCCAGCGCTGCCTCGTCGGGAGCGGACGCGGCGAGCAGCGGCGCCGCGGCTGGCTGCGGCGCCGTGCTCAGCTGTGTCTCAAGGACTGGCCCCCTCATCGGTCCGCCGGGCCGGTCATCGTCGTCGATCTGCATGACTGCGGCGTCGGCGACGCGGGCGAGCACGTCGCGTAGCGTGCTACTGGGCGCGACCAGCGCGACGCGCTGCATGCGCACCGGCAGCGAAGACTCAGACCACCGCATCGTAGGCCTCTACCGGCGCCCCGCCCCGGGCGGCGAGTTCCAGCGCGGCGCGTACTCGCCGGGCGTCCGCAGCAAGGACGATCACGGCGCCGAGCACCGGGCCACTGTCGGGTCCAGCCGACCGCAGCAGCACGAGGCCGTCGGCCTCGACGCGTCGCCACCAGTCCGCTTCTGCCTGCCAGGGTTCTGCCACCGGTCGGGCGGCCGTCGGCAAAGGCCGCAGTCGGCCGGGCACACGGCGGCCGGAGCGGCCGGCGTCCGGGACGGGCGTCGACGCGGGAGGGCCAGGCTCTCCGGTGCGCAGCAGTGCCGACGCTGCCGCGGCCCAGGCCGCGGCCTGCCCGCCAGACGACGCGATCCGGGCAGCCCAGCGCACTCGCATGCCGAGCCGGATATCCGCACCGCTGTCCCCGCCGGGGTCGCCCCAGGCGGAAGCGGCCAGGTTGCGGCGCAGTTCTGCGACGCTGCGCGCCGCGGCGAGCCGCGGCCACGCGGTCGCCAGCGCCCCGAGCTGAAACTCCGGCCCGCCCGGCCGGCCCGTCAGCGCCTGCAGCAACTCGTCGACGTTGGCGATCTCGAACCAGCCCGCGAGTAGCCGCAGCAGGGCAACGCCATCCGGCGGTAGCCAGCCCGCGAGCACCCGCAGGTCCCAGAGAATCGTCGCGGCCACGGCGTGCTGCGCCGCGGCGAGCGTCAAGCCTGGCTCGGCCGCGGTTCGGAATGGCGTGGCCCCGAGCAGATGCTGTGCCTCCGGCAGCGACGGGCAGACCGCGAGCTGCCGGGCTGCTTCCGCGCCGAGTGTGCGCCGGGCCATTCCCTTGGCCCGGACGGTGCCGGCAACCCATCCGCCGGTCATGCCGACCCGCCCCGCTCGCCGAGGCTCCAGACGAGGGCGACGGCACGCGCGGCCAGCGCGGGAAGACGCTCGTGTGCTCGGTCCATGACGGCGGCGGCATCCGCTGCGCCCGCGGCCACGATGTTCACGGCCTCAGTCTCCGTGCTGCTGACAGCCTGCCGCACGAGCTCGGCAACCAGGTCGGCGGCTCGCAGTCGCGCGGTCGAGACGATGTCATCGGCCTCGCTGCGGGCCGCGGCGACGATCTGCTCGGCGTCGCGCTGTGCCGCCGCCAATAGGTCGGCGCACTCGGCGGCCGGCCGGTCGAGCGCTGCCAGCACAGCAGTGAGCTCGGACTCGCGGTCACGCTGCCGGTCCGCGGGGACCGCGGCCCGGCCCGCGCCGGGGGCTCCGGCGGGGCGGAACCGGCTCAGAAAGTCCGGCATGTGCGGCACCGCTACAGCCTCCTCGATACGTCGGGTGCCGAGCTGGCAGCAAACCCGAACTCTGTTGTCCCTGATGCCCACGTTGCCGCAGGGACGCGGCATTCGGCCAGGGACGAAAGGCCGGAGCCGGTGGGACATCCGCCCCAGCCGCGCCAGGCGCGGCCGGGGCGGATCGATCAGGCGGTCATCATCACCTTGATGACGCCGGTGTCGGGCCGTGATAACCGAGCGCCATCATCATTGCCTCCTGAGTCGCGCCGTAGTCCGTTCCCACGCTCGCGCGCCGGCAGTCCCCCTATCAGGGGACCGCGAGCGAACTGAGCGGCGGCCGGGACCTTCGTACCGCTACCGCAGGCCCGTACAGGGTGTAGCCGACCACGTCGGCGCTGATCGAGGCCGAGTGTGACAGTCACCTCAGATCGCGTCGAGGTCGCGCTCGCCGGTCCGAACCCGCAGGGCGCCCTCAACCGGGCTGATCCAGATTTTTCCGTCGCCGATCGCGCCCGTGCTGACGGCCTTGCCGATCGCCTCGGCCAGGGGCCGGGCTAGCTCGTCGCTGGTCAGCACGTCAATGCGGAGCTTCGGCAGGACCAGGACGCTGGCGTCCGCCGGCCGGTCCTTTTCGTGGTGCCCGAACTGCTGGCCGAAGCCTCGGACCTCGGTCGCCGTCATGCCCCGTGCTCCCGCAGCGGACACGGCTCCGATCACCTCGTCGAGCGTGTCCAGCCTGACGACGGCAGTAACGAGTTTCATGTTCGTACCTCCCCTTTTACGCCATGCTCGGCCAGGGTGCGCCGCACGGGCAGGGCCAAAGGTCCGGTCCACTGGTCCGGATCTGGTGAGCGGGAGAGGCTGGCGCGCTGGACTCGCCGACTTGCACCGGGACGTTGCTGAACCTGGGGCTCCGTGACTGCGCTGAGCAAGGACTAGGGTCCAGACCTAGGCGTCGGCGCGCTGCGGGCTCGCGTCGCCCTCGTGGCCGGACCGGCGGACTGCACAGAGACAGGCGGTGAGGCGCGTGCCAGAAAGCACGGCCGTTACCTTCCAGCTGGTGCTGCTCCGCCATGGCGAGAGCGTGTGGAACGCCCGGAACCTGTTCACCGGCTGGGTCGACGTGCCGCTCAGCGCGGCGGGCGAGGCTGAGGCGACGCGGGCCGGGCACCTGCTCGACCAGCCGGATCTGCGCCCGGCGCTCGTGCACACGTCGGTGCAGCGCCGTGCGATCCAGACCGCTGACCTGGCCCTGGCGGCTTGTGACCGCCGCTGGATCCCGGTACGCCGCTCATGGCGGTTGAACTCGAATCACTACGGCGCGCTGCAGGGCCGAGACAAGGACCAGGTCCGGGCTGAGTATGGCGAGCATCAGGTCCTAGCCTGGCGGCGCCAGTACGATTGCGCGCCGCCGCCAATCCCGGAAGACGGGCCCTACTCCCAGTGGGATGACCCGCGGTACGCCGTCATCCCGCCCGATGCCAGGCCGCGGACGGAGTCCCTGGCAGACGTGACCGCGCGGTTGCTGCCGTACTGGTACGACGCGATTGTGCCGGACCTGCTGACCGGCCGGTGCGTGCTGGTCGTGTCGCACGGTAATACCTTGCGTGCGCTGATCAAGCATCTGGATGCGGTCAGTGACGACCGGAGCGCCGGCCTTGAGGTGCCGACTGGGCTGCCAGTGGAGTACCGGCTCGGCCGTGACGTGCGGCCCCTCGTTCCGGGCGGCCGGCACCTAGGGCTGCAGCCGCAGGCGTCCCCAGCCCAGCGAGGACGGGCGCCCTGACCAAGTGATGTCTGTCATCCCGTGCCGAGCTGGATGGCCTTGATAATCAGCAGCAGGGCGGCGATTACCAGGTAGCCACGCAATGCGATGACGCCGAGCTTGAGCGTCGGTGACCAGGTGACGGGCTTGAGCATGGCCAGCGGCGGCATCCGCCAGTTACGTCGCTGCTCACCTGGGATGCCTGCGGCGGGCACCGCGGCGGTGCCGTGCCGGGCCCGGCTGATTCGTTGCGCAATCGCAGTGCCGACCAGCCCCGCGGCCAGTGCAACCGATAGCCAGACGGCAACACGTGCCCCGCTGAGGCGCGGGAACATCGTCGTGGCCATCAGTGTGCCGGACAGCATCAGCAGCGTTGCGATGACGACGGTGGCTATCACGTTCAGCCAGGCTGGGTTGACCCACGGGCCTAGGACCTCCCGGTCGTTGCACAGGAGCAAAAGGAACACGCAAGCGCTGGGCAGCAGCAGTCCGGCCAGGGCCTGCACCGCCTCGGTGACGACGCCCAGCGGCGCGCCGGGGATCAGCACGATCGCGGCCGCCACCGCGACCAGGCCGGCGTAGACGGTGTAGAAGCCCTTGGCGTCAGCGAAGCTGCGATGCAGGGAGTGCTTGAGGCCGAAAAAGTCACCGAAGGCATAGCTGGTCGACAGAGTGACCGCGGCGGCGCCGATGACGGAGGCGTCCAGGAGCACGATCGCGAACAGCGCGCCCAGCACCGGCCCCTTGTGACCAAGCGCCTTGGCGACGCCGAGCGCATCGGTGAAGTGCCCGGCGAGCGGCGTGCCGAGCACGGCATAGGCGCCTGCGATCATGAGCGCGCCCGCGCCGACCACCACGACCACCGAGCCGAGGAAGGTGTCGGCTCGCTCGTGGTTGATGAACCGCGGGGTGATGCGCTTGTCGATGACGTTGGACTGCTGGAAGAACAGCTGCCACGGCGCCACGGTCGTGCCGACGATCGCAATGATCAGCAGGATCGCGTCGGAGCTTACGCCGCCCTGAATGCCCGGTACTAGCGAGTGGTACAGGCTCGCACCGTAGGCCGGGTGACACAGGAACGCCAGCGGGAACAGCACCATGCTGGATGCGATGAACGCGAGCAAGGCCCGCTCCCACCGCCGGAAGCTCCCCGTTATGGTGATCGCGATCAGGGTTGCGGCGGCGGCGGGCACTGCGACGTACTTGCTCACGCCGAAGTAGGCCAGGGCGAGCGCGACTCCGATGAACTCGGTAACGATCGTCAGGAAGTTGAGGATGAGCAGGTCCCCGACGGAAAACCAGCCCCAGAACCGTCCGAACCGCTCGTTGATCAGGCGGGCGTGGCCGACGCCAGTCACCGCGCCCAGCCGAACCACCATCTCCTGGTTGACGATCAGTACCGGGATCAGCAGCAGCAGCACCCACAACAGGCTGTACCCGTAGTTCTGGCCGGCCTGCGCATACGTGGCCACGCCGCCGGCGTCGTTGTCACCGACCATGACGATGATGCCCGGTCCCATGATCGCGAGGAAGGTCAGCAGCCGCCGTTTGACGGTGCGCCGCTGGCCGTCGAGCTCGTCGACGCGAACGCGGCCGAGTGCGCCCTCGATGTCACCCAGGTGAGCGTCGTCAAGCACGGCTGGCCTGGCGTCACCGGGCGCGGATGTCCGGTTCTCGGCCGGCCGGCTCACCGTTCCTCCCCGGGCTGGCCAGAGCGATCCCTGTGGGCCGGGCTGTCGCCGGCGCGGGTGTCGGGTGGCGCGGCAGCCTCGCGCCGCCTCCAGTCACCAGGCAAGATGACCTCAAGCACGTCATCGACGGTGACCAGCCCTCGCATCCGGCGTTGGTCATCCACGACCGGGATCGTGACCAGGTTGTAGTCGGTCATCAGTACCGCGACGTCGGTGATGTCGGTGTCCGGCCCGACCCGCGGCGGATCGGTGTCGCAGATCTGCGCCAGATCCGCGGCCGGGTCCGCCTGCAGGAGGCTGACCAGGCGGGCCACGCCGTACAGCCGGCCGTCAGAGTCCAGGACGTGGATGCTCGCCAGTGCCTCCGGCTGTAGCGCGCGGGACCCGGATACCGCCGCCAGCGCGTCGGATACGGCGAGCCTTGCCGGGCAGGCCAGAAAGTCCAGGCTCATCAGGCCGCCGGCGCTGGAAGGGTTGAACCCCATCAGCGTGATGACCTTGGCTCGGTGGCCGGACGGCAGCAGGTCAAGCACGGCCTGCCGGCGCCCCTGCGGCAGCTCGGCGACGGCGTCCGCCGCGTCGTCCGCGCCCATCCGGGACAGCACACCGGCAATCTCGGTGTCGGTGCGGGCGCCGAGCAGCCGAGTGGCCAGGTCTTCGTCCAGTTCCTCGAACACGTCGGCCTCAAGGTCCGGGTCGGCGTGGACACGGCCGAGGATCTCCTTCTCTTCCGCCTTGGATGCGTCTTGGAGCAGGTCGGCGATCTGGGCGGGCTTGAGGCGGCGGATCCGCGCGAACGGCCCGCGCAGAGCCGCGCTGTCGGCGTGCCCGATCAGAGGCTCGAATTCCCGCCAGTCGCGGCCACGGTGACCCTGCACCCGGTGGCCGGGCAGGCCCGTCAGCCGGTGCCGTCGGCGGGTGTCCGCGGCGTCCAGCACCCAGTCACCGTCGCGTCTGCACAGCCGCAGGTCAAGGGCGCGGACCAGGCGGGCGCTTGGCACGTCGATGAGCCGGTGCCCGAGCACGTCTGCGCGTAGCAGCACCTCGCCTTCGCGGCGCTCGAACGACCGCAGATCGATGGTGGAGCTGATGAGCTGGATCGCCCCTTCGGTTAGTACCGCGACCTGCTCTGCAGGGACGAATACTGCGCGCCTGCCTACGGTCGCGACCAGCCCGGTTACCACCGGGCACTGCGCGCCGCAAAGCCGCACGATGACGTCGGAGAGCCGTCCCAGCCGTTGGCCGCCCGGGGCGGTCAGATACCGGCCGACGAGGCCGGACAAGTACGTATAGCTCTCGGCAGGGGCGCCAGCTTGTTCGACCGGTGTCATGCCGCTGCCTCCCTCCGGCGCCTCGGCTTTCTCGCCTGCCGTCAGGAACCTTCGCTGCATCCAGTCCAGGGAGCTCCGCTGCAGTGCCTGGTCCCAGGGTTGGGTGCGCCGCCAGGCGCCCATAGGGCACTGAGTCCCGTGCAGCCGGGCCGAACGACACGTCGTTGCGGCCGGGCGACAGGTGAGCGGCAGGTGCGGACCGGGCGCGGTGGGCTATCCGGCGCGCGACTGGATGGCGGTCAGGGCCATCGTGTAGATGATGTCCTCTACCAGTGCACCCCGGCTGAGGTCGTTGACCGGTTTCGCCAGTCCCTGCAGCATCGGGCCGATGCTGATCACATTCGCGCTACGCTGCACGGCCTTGTAAGTGGTGTTGCCAGTGTCCAGGTCGGGGAAGATGAACACGTTCGCCTTGCCGGCGACGGCGCTGCCCGGCCGCTTGGCCAGCCCGACGGAGGCGATCGCCGCAGCGTCGTACTGCAGCGGCCCGTCGATGGCCAGATCCGGCTCAAGTTCCTGAGCGATCCTGGTGGCCTCAGCGACCTTATCCACGTCACTGCCTGCCGCTGACGTGCCGGTGCTGAAGCTAATCATCGCGACCCTCGGCTCGATGCCGAAGGCACGCGCTGAGGCAGCGCTCTGGATGGCGATATCCGCCAGGTCGCGCGCATCCGGCTGGGGATTGATCGCGCAATCGCCGTAGATGACAACCTCATCCGGCAGGCACATGAAGAAGATCGACGACACCAGGCGGCTGCCGGGCTTGGTGCCGATGATTTGGAGGGCCGGCCGGATGGTGGAGGCCGTGGTATGCGCGGCCCCTGAGACCAGTCCATCCACTTCGCCGTGCCACAGCATCATGGTGCCGACAGTCACCGGGTCCGCGAGATGCTCCCGTGCCATGTCTTGCGTCCAGCCGCGATGCTCCCTGATCTTGGCGAGCGGCCCGACGTACCGCTCCGCGATCTCCCGCGGGTCGGTTATGCAGACGCTGTCTGGCAGCTCCAGCCCGAGGCTGCGGACAAGGCTCGCCACCTCCCCAGGCGGGCCGAGCAGGACGCTCCGCGCGATTCCCCGGCTGGCACACGCGATTGCGGCGCGTATCGTTCGGGGCTCGGTTCCCTCGGGCAGCACGAGCCGGGCGTCCGCGGCGCGGGCCAGCTCCACAAGCTTGAAACGAAACGCTGCCGGGCTGAGCCGACGCGGTTTCGCCGGGCCGCGCAGCGAGTCGAGCCAGGACACATCGACGGCATCGGCAATGAAGTTGGTCACCGCCTCGATGCGCTCGGAATCGTCGACCGGCAGCCCTGGGTCCAGGCTGCCGACCTGGGTCGCGGTCTCGTAGCTGTCGGTGTCCACTACCAGTATGGGCAGGCCGGCCGCCGAGGTTGCGTTGGTTAGCTGCGCGACCTGCGGGTCAGGTTCGATGCCGGCGGACAGCAGCAGCGCGGCCAGCTGGGTCCCGTTCAGGGTGGCCAGGCACGCGGCCATGATCACCTCGTGCCGGTCGCCGGGGACGACTATCAGCCTGCCGTCTGTCAGCACTCGCAGACCGCCGGGCACGCCCTGGGCGAACACGGCCACGTCCTTGATGCGGCGAGACAGGTCGCCCTCGCTGAGGACCCGAGGCTGCAATTCCCGCACGAGATCTAGCACTCTGGGCCAGTTCAGCTCGGGACGATCGGGCAGCGCAGCGAGCAGCCTGAGATTGCGCCGCGTCAGCGCGGCGTCCAGCAGCGGCCCGGCAGTCGCGTCGCTCGGCGGAAGGTTGTACACCACGCAGCCCGCGACTCGCTCGCGCTCACCGGAGAAGTACCCGGCTGCCGCGATGGCTAGTGCCTCGGCTAGGCCTTCGATCGTCCCCGTTGATGCCTGGCCGGGCTGGACAGCGGAGCGAATCTGGTCCTGGCGGGCTTGAGCTGTCCTGGGCCACCGGGCAACCAGCAGCACGTAGGCGTCCAGCGCACGGGCGAGCGCCTCGTTGAACTCGGAGGCGTACATCCTGGCGGGGTCTGGGCTGAGACCCTCCACGACGACGACGTCACAGGAGTCGTAGACGGGCTGCCACGCACCGACGACCTTCTCCAGCGCCAAGTCGAGCCCGTCAGCGCCTAGTAGCTGTTCCAAGTCGCCGATCGACAGCGGCTCCGGTGGGTGCAGGCCCGCGACAATACGGACCAAGGCGACAGACTGATCAGGTCTGCCGCCCCTTGGCTGCGCCACCGGCTTGACGAAAGATACCTTCGCGCCGCGCCGATCCAAGGCGCGGATCAGGCCAAGACACGTCCTCGCCAGGTCCGCGCCGCTCCCGGTGGGCACGACCAGCAGGCTCAGTGCCATGACGCCATCCTCGCGGCCTGCTGGACAGCCCGTCAAAGGGCCTTGGTCCTCCGGGAGAGACCAACTGTCCTGCGGCTGGCGCGGATGCGCTGGCTGCCAGGCGCGACGCGCTCGGCGAGGTAGTCGTAGGTCAGCTCGAGCTGGCCTACCTCGGCTGCGATGACCGACTGGGTTGCGGCCGAGAGGAAGGAACCCCGGACGGTGAGCAGTGCGAGCGTGTCGAGGTCGAGACCTGTTTCGCGGACGCGCCACGCCTCGACCGGAACGGCCGGATTACGGATCATGAGCTGCAGCGGGGCTCAGCGGCGACGGCGGCTGGCACCATCGACGCGTCGGCGTACTCGGCTTCCAGCGCGACAAGGCCAGGCAGCGTCTTGCCCTCGAGGTATTCCAGGCTGGCGCCGCCACCGGTGGACACGTAACCGAACTGATCATCGGCGAATCCGAGCCCGCGGACCGCAGCCGCGGTGTCCCCGCCGCCGATCACCGTGAAGCCCTCGCTGTCGGCCAGCGCCGCCGCCACCGCGCGAGTACCGGCAGCGAAGTCAGGGATCTCGGACACCCCCATCGGTCCGTTCCAGAAGATCGTGCTGGCGCTGGCCAGCTTGCTGGCAAACAGCTCGGCCGTGCGCGGCCCGATGTCGAGCACCATCTGGCGCGTCGGGATCTCCGTCGCGCTGACCACCGTCGCTGGGACGTCGCCGGAACGCTCGGGGGCGACCGTCACGTCGGCCGGCAGCACGAGATCGACACCACCGGCGGCGGCCTTTGCCAGGTAACCGCGGGCCGCGTCCTGGTCACCCTCGAGCAGAGAGGTGCCGACAGCGTGTCCCTGAGCGGCCAGGAACGACACGGCGATAGCCCCGCCGATGAGAATCTGGTCGGCTATCCCGATCATGGAGTCGACAACCGGCAGTTTGTCGGCGACTTTCGCGCCGCCCATCACGACGACGTACGGCCTGCGGACGCTGCTCGTCAGCCGGCGCAACGCTGCCGTCTCGGCCAGGATCAGGTAGCCAGCCGCGTGCGGCAGCCTCGCCGGGACGTCGTAGACGCTGGCGTGCTTGCGGTGCACCGAACCGAACCCGTCGCCGACGTAGGCATCGGCGAGCGACGCAAGCTGATCGGCGAAATCACCGCGGACGTCATCGTCCTTGCTGGTCTCGCCCGGCTCGAAGCGCAGGTTCTCCAGCAGCACAACATCGCCAGGGCGCAGTGCGGCGACGGCCGACCGGGCCGAAGGCCCGACGACGTCAGCGGCGAATCCGACCCGCTGGCCGAGTAGCTGCGAAAGCCGGCTCGCCACCGGCGCCAGCGTGTAGCGCGGGTCAGGGGCACCCGCTGGCCGGCCCAGATGCGAGCACGCGATGACAGCCGCGCCGCGGTCGATCAGCACCCGCAGCGTCGGTAGGCAGGCACGGATCTTGCCGTCGTCGGAGATCGACGATCCATCCAACGGAACGTTGAGGTCGAGGCGGACAAGCACCCGCCGACCCGCCACTTCGAGATCGTCAACGGTTCTCATCTGCTCCTTCTCCCGTCTTGCCTCAATGGCCTCAGGCATCCCCACGTGCGCGACACTGTCTGTCTACAGCCGGGCGATTCCGGCCGGCAGGGCCGAAGGTCCACCGGCCGCTGGGGCAATGGTCTGGGCGAGGCCTAGCCGGTCACGGAGTCGCGGATCACGACGACTGGACACGTGGCGTGGTGCACGCAGTGCTGGCCAGTCGAGCCGAGCAGCGCCTCCACGAATCCGCCATGTCCGCGGCTGCCGACCACCAGAAGGTCTGCACCTGCCGACTCCCGAAGCAGCGCTGAGGCTGCGTTGCCCTCGACAACCTTGTAGTAGATCGGGTCGGCCTCGGCGCCGGAAGTCGCTTCGGCGATGGCGTCCTTGGCGACTCGGGCGGCCAGTTCCTCGAAGTTGACGTTGATCATGGGCGCCGGGTAGCCGTAGACGGCCGGAAACTCCCACGCTGTGACCGCCTCCACCACCGCGCCCGTCAGATGCGCCTGCTTGAGCGCCCAGCCCAGCGCGGCCCTCGACGATTCTGAGCCGTCCACGCCCACGACAATCCGGTGTTCGGGAATCGGGCTCGGTTCAGCTGACATAACCACTCCCTCGTGAGTACTCGCGCGCTGCCGCGATCGTGCCTGCAGCTGAGACCGATCTCCGGCGTTCCCATATGCTCAGCTGGTCGCACTTCTGTTTAGCTGTAACCCGCCTGGCCGATGGAGGGTCGAACGTCCTGACTAGCAGACCGTCCCGTACATCGGTAACTCGGCTAGGAGATCCTAAAGGGATGCACGAATACAGCGTTCCGCCGCTGGCGCAGGTGGGGGCTTCCGAGAGTCTCGCGGCAGCCGTGCTCAGGCGGGCGGCTGCGGAGCCCGATTCGATCATGTTGCGCAGGCGGGTACCGGACGGTGGCTGGCACGACGTGTCGGCCGGTCAGTTCCGGACGGAGCTCACCAGCCTGGCGAACGGGCTGATCGCAGCCGGAATCGCGCCGGGCGACCGGGTTGCCTTGATGTCCAGGACACGGTACGAGTGGACACTGGCCGACTACGCGGCCTGGGCCGTCGGTGCCGTCACGGTGCCGGTTTATGAAACGTCTTCGGCGGAGCAGGTCGAGTGGATCCTGCGAGACTCCGGCGCGCGCGCAGTGTTTGCGGAGACCGACGCGCACGAGACGGTCATTGCCAGCGTGCGGGCCGGCGTGCCCGAACTGGAACATCTCTGGCGGATCGATGATCTGGACGCGGTGGCGCGCGGCGGCACGGACGTAGGTGCCGAAATGCTCGCGGGGCGGCTAGCGGGTACGACGGCCGACGATCTGGCGACCATCGTCTACACCTCGGGCACGACCGGCCGCTCGAAGGGCTGTGAGTTGTCGCACCGCTGCCTGCTCGCTGACGTGCGGAACGCGATCGCGGCGCTGCCGGAACTGTTTGCGCTGCCGGGTGCCTCAACGCTGCTGTTCCTGCCGCTAGCGCACGTTTTCGCGCGCATCATCCAGGTTGGCATGCTGGAAGCCGGGGCCGTGCTCGGACACTGGCCAGACCCGAACACGCTTGCCGACGGGCTGGCCGAGTTCCGCCCGTCGTTCGTGCTCGCCGTGCCGAGAGTGTTCGAGAAGATTTATTACCGTGCGCAGCGCCAGGCTTCGGCGAGCAGAGCTGGCGGGTTGATCTTCGCCGCCGCTGCGCGAACGGCCGTCGAATGGAGCGAGGCGCTGGCGGCCAAGCGCTCGGCCGGGCCGTTGCGCGCCGCCCGGCACGCCGCCTTCGACCTGCTTGTCTACCGTCGACTCCGCGCAGCCGCGGGCGGGCGGGTCAGGTACGCGATCTCCGGCGGCGGGCCGCTGAACGAGCGCCTCGGTCACTTCTTCCGTGGCGCCGGCATCACCGTGCTGGAGGGATACGGCCTCACCGAGTCGGCCGGCGCCGCTACCGTGAACCGGCCAGGCCGTAACGCGATTGGCACGGTGGGTCTGCCGCTGCCTGGCGTGGCCGTCCGCATCGCCGCCGACGGCGAGATCCTCCTCAAGGGCGACAGCGTGTTCCGCGGTTACTGGCGCAATCCCGATGCGACGCGTGACGTGCTCGACAACGATGGCTGGCTGCACACCGGTGACGTGGGTGCGCTGGACGATCAGGGCATGCTGCAGGTGACCGGTCGGCAGAAGGAGCTGATCGTCACCGCCGGCGGCACGAATGTGGCTCCGGCGGTGCTGGAGGAGAGGGTCCGCGCGCACCCGCTCATCGGCCACTGCCTAGTCGTCGGGGATGGCCGTCCCTACATCGGCTGCCTCATCACGCTCGATCCGGAGGAGTTCGAGCACTGGAAGCAACAGCGCGGCCGACCCGACGCCAGCAGCCCGGACCTGACGGCGGACCCTGACCTGCACGCGGACATCAAGCGGGCCGTGGATGAAGCCAACAGGGCCGTGTCACGCGCCGAGTCGATCCGCCGGTTCCGTATCCTGCCGGGCGATTTCACCGAGGCCGCGGGCCAGCTGACGCCGTCCGACAAGGTGCGCAGGGGCATCGTCGCGCGGGACTTTGCCGCAGACATCGAGGCGCTCTACGCCTGATCCTGGCGGCACACCGCAGCCCGTGCTGCCGATGTGAGTGCCGACTCGCCGTTGACCGTGGGACCGGTCCAGCCCGAGCCCGGTCCGAAGTCCTCAGAATGCGTGACTTCCGGACCTGCCCGGCGGCGTGCGGGCCGTGCACGCTGATCGGAGCGTGAATCCGGAGCGAACCGTCAGGTCTTGCGTCACCGGGCGCGGTCTTCATGGCGCGGTCGTCGGCTTCGGCAAGAGCGAATAGCTGGCCCGCTCGTATCTGGGGAGAGGCGATGACATCTCAGTCAGGCGGTATGCGAGCCGAGCACCGGATCGTGGTGGGGGTAGACGGATCGGAGTCGTCGAAGGTAGCGCTGACGTGGGCGATCCGGCAGGCGAGGCTGACCGGCGCAGAGGTGGTGGCGGTCACGGCGTGGGCGTACCGGGACGAGTACGGCTATCCACTCATCATGCCGCCCATCGAGTGGGAAAAGATCGCCACCCGGGTCGTCACCGCGGCTATCAGCGAAGTCGCCGTCGGGACCAGCGACGTTGCTATCCGCTCCGAAGTCGTCAAGGGCAACGCCGCACATGCGCTGCTCGCCGCGTCCGCCGGAGCGGATCTGCTCGTCGTAGGGAACCGGGGGCACGGCGGACTCGCGGAAGCGCTGCTCGGGTCGACCGGCCAGCACTGCGTGCGGCACGCCACCTGCCCAGTTGTGGTGATCCGAGCGACCCCGCCGCGCAAGCGCGCTGACCAACCGCGGACGAGGCGACAGCGGCACCTGCTCCGTGAGATCGACTGCAAGCCCTGATCCAGGACCTTCGGGTGGGTCTTTCGGCCCTAACCGCTGCGGCAAAGCCGACGGCGAATGGGGACTGGCTGCTGTGCACGGCAGCCGCCCAGCCGTGGTGGCCAGCCGCGCCAAGCTGCAGCGTCCAGCTTCAGCCGTCGCACGGAGCAGGATCGGGAGGTGTAGGCGTCATGGCAGTCAACGAGACCAGCGTGGTGCGGGTGCGGACATCCGGCGTTGTCCCGGCCGGACTGGCTGAGCTAGCTAAAAGCAAGGTGGAGGGCGTGCTCCGGCATGTCGGCGAGCCGGTTCTGTCGGCCCGGGTCATGCTGAGCAGGGCGCCAGACCCCGCCGTCGAGCGGCCGGCCATCGCCTGGGCCGTCATCAGCGTGAACGGCCGGATTGTTCGAGCCAGCGGGGTCGGCTCGACAACGCGTGAGGCGATTGCCGAGCTAGTCGCGCGGCTGCGAATCAGGCTCGAGCGCGCCTGGCCGGACGAGCGCGAGCAGGGGCGGCGGAGCGTGGCGAGCCTACGGAGCCGTCGGGTCGCCAGCCACGACTGACGGTGCATCAGGACCCGGTCGGCAGAGCGCAGTCTTGGGGACCTAAGTGCCGCGAGCGGCCGGCCATGGTCCCTGCCGCTGCGGCCGCCGAGGCGGCAGCCTTGCAGGTACCCAAGTCTCTGCCCACCCACTGGGGGCCGCGATGACCGAACACCTGTACCCGCACAGCGTGGCCGACCTGGAGCTCGCTCCGGTCCTGATCTCGATCGAGCGCAATCTCGCCGTGCTGCGGGAGGCAACCGATCTGGAGTACACGCTTGTTCTCGAGCTCAACGACGACGATAGCTTCTATAACTCGCCGACCGAGCGGGCGCGTCGGATCCAGAGCTTTGCGACTCGGAGGGTCAGCCTTCATGGCTGGAACGTCTACCCGTCGTCGGACAGGTACGGGCTGGCCGTCTGGCACGGTGACTTCAGCGTGACGCTCGCCTTCGGCAAGCCGGTCACCGACTACGTGCTGAACGGGCGCGGGGCCTGACCCGCTGGCTCTGCGGCAGCCCGCGGATGTGCGCGACGCTGCGGGTAGGCACCAGAGGGGACGAGCGGTGAGCAGCGGGCTGATGTCGGGTCAGCGGATCGTCGTCGGCGTGGACGGGTCGGCTTCCTCGAGGGCTGCGCTGGCCTGGGCGGTGCGTCAGGCCGAGCTGACCGGTGCCTCGGTCGAAGCGATCATCGCGTGGCAGGCGCTGGAAGACTGCGACGACAGCGAATTTGCCGCGAGCGTGCTGAGCCGGGCCATCAATCAGACGGTGGACCCGGACGGACCGGTGAAGGTCAGCGCGACAGCGCTGGAGGGCTACCCGGCGCAGGTCCTGGTGGGCGCGGCGGCAGGTGCGGATCTGCTGGTCGTCGGCAGCCGCGGGCGCGGCGGACTGGTCAGCGCGTTGCTCGGCTCGGTGGGCCAGGCCTGCGTGCACCACGCGCCGTGCCCGGTCGTCATCATCCGGGCGCCTGGGGCTCGCCAGCCTGCCCGGCAGGCATAGCGGGGACTGTTCCCCGCACGTGGCTACGGACAGTGAGTGGGCAAGTCGGGACCAATGTCCCGCCCTGCCGTGTCCTAACGACCAATGCCAGCTAGTTCTGTTGGTGCGACACTGTGTCTGGCTATTCCTGTCGACGTTAGGGTCGACCGCCCGGAAGGAGTGAAAGGTGCCCGGAATCGTGGTAGGGGTTGACGGATCTGCGAACGCTAAGTCCGCCTTGGTCTGGGCGGTCGGCGAAGCGGCAACCCGCTCTGCTCCGTTAACAGTTCTCACGGTGCACGAGATCTCGCATAGCGTCTTGACCGGCAGGCCAATCGTCTTGTCGGCCGACGAGGATCAGCTGGCAGCCGCAAAAGCCGCGGTCGCGGAGCTCGCGGATAAGGCCGTGAGCGACCTCGGCGGCGCAAAGCCGGCGTCCGTCACGGTACTGGCCGTCAATGGTTCTGCTGCCCACGAGCTGATCGCTGCGGGGGACGAGGCCGACCTGCTCGTGCTGGGAGCGCGTGGCGGTGCCCAGGCCGGCGGACTGGCAGCGCACGCGCCGATCGGCTCGGTCAGCAACAAGGTGCTCCATCACGCGAAGTGCCCTATTGTGATTGTCCCCGCCAGCGGCGAGTGAGGGCGGTCTCAAGGCTTCGCGCATCGGCCGGGCCCAAGGCCCGGCCGATGTCGTAGACCGAGATCGGCTGCCCGGTCAGACTCGCTCGGGGACCATGTCGATGGCGCCGCACGGGCACTCGGCGGCGCATATCCCGCAGCCCTTGCAGTAGTCGAGGTCGATCTGGTACCGCTGGCCGGGTCCGAGCTTGATGATGGCGTTGTCGGGGCAGACGCCGTAGCAGTTGTCGCACTCGAAGCAGTTCCCGCACGACAGGCAGCGGCGCGCCTCGAACAGCGCCGTGGATTCGTCGAGCCCGCCGGTGACCTCGTCGAAGGTGGAGATCCGCCGCGCCGCGTCCAGCTGCGGCCGGACGGTAGCCGGGGCGTCGGAGTAGTACCAGGTGTTCACCCGGCCGAAGTCGGCAAGCCGCGGCTCCGCGGCGACCGTGCCGATGGCACCGGCGGCGTCGGCTCCGTTCCCCTCCTCATGGTTTCCTCGCAGCCAGGCGTCGATGCTGCGGGCCGCCTTCTTGCCGTGACCGATGCCGACGGTGACGGTGCGCTCGGCGGGCACCATGTCGCCGCCCGCGAAGATGCCGGGATGTCCGGTCATC